>NZ_JBHWLC010000003.1:126434-233789 GCF_042730635.1 Streptomyces sp. NPDC059917 | reverse complement strand
GCCCGGGCGGCGCCCCGCGGCCGCCCCCGGGAACCGGCCCCGGCCGCTGACCGGGCGCGGCCCGCGCCGCGGCCGCGGCGCCTGGCTCGCCGCCCTGCCGCTGCTCCTGCTGGTCGCCCTGGCCTTCGGCCTGCCCGCCCTGGCCATGGTCTTCGGCGCCTTCAGCGTCAAGGACCCGGTCGCCGGCACCACCGCCTACGGCGTGGACAACCTCGCCCGCTCGGTCGACGGCGCCTACCGCACCGCCCTCATCGGCAGCGTGAAGCTGTCCGCGCTCACCGCCGCCGCGGGCGCCCTCCTCGGGCTCCTCGTCGCCCAGGCGGTCGTCAGCTCCCGCAGCCGCGTGCTGCGCGAGGCCGTGCTGACCGCCTCCGGGGTGCTCGCCAACTTCGGCGGCGTCCCGCTCGCCTTCGCCTTCGTCGCCACCCTCGGCAACGCGGGCGTCCTCACCACCGGCCTCGGCCTCGACGCCCACGGCTGGTCGCTGTACGGCTTCTGGGGCCTGTCGCTGACCTACCTCTACTTCCTGGTGCCGCTGATGGTGCTCACCGTGGCCCCCGCGCTGGAAGGGCTGCGCCCGCAATGGCGCGAGGCCGCCCAGGACTGCGGCGCCTCCACCTGGGGGTACTGGCGCCACATCGGGATCCCGGTGCTGCTGCCGACCCTGCTCGGCGGGTTCGTCCTGCTCTTCGGCAGCGCCTTCGCCGCCTACGCCACCGCCGCGTCGATGGTCGGCAGCTCCGTGCCCCTCGTCACCCTCCAGATCGCCGACGCGCTGTCCGGCAACGTGCTCATCGGCCAGGAGAACGTGGCGCTCGCGCTCAGCCTCGACATGGTGCTGGTCGCGCTGCTGGTGATGGCCGTCCACCTGCCCCTCCAGCGAAGGAGCGCCCGATGGCTCGCCTGACCCCGGCCACCGCCGGGAGCCGCCCGCCGCGCACGCTCCGCCCCGGCCGCACGCTCGTCCTGCTGCTGGCCGCGACGTACTTCCTCGTGCCGCTGCTGGCCTCGGCGGTCTTCACCCTCGACATCCCGGGTCAGGGCTGGACCCTCTCCGCCTACACCCGGATCGTGCACGCCGACGGCTTCCTCGCCGCCCTGGGCCTCTCCGTCGGCCTGGCCGCGGCCACCGTGGCCCTGGTGCTGCTGGTCGCCGTCCCGGCCGCCGTGGCCGTGCGGCTCGGGGCGCCCCGGCTGCGCGCCGTGCTGGAGGTCGTGTGCACCCTGCCGCTGGTGGTGCCGCCGGTCGCGCTGACCGCCGGGATCTCCACGGTGCTGCGCTGGGGCCCGGAGCAACTCGCCGCGACCCCGCTCTACCAGACCTTCGTGGCCGTCCAGAACCCCGCCTTCCCGCTGGTCCTGGTCCTCGCCTACGCCGTGATGGCCCTGCCCTTCGTCTACCGCGCGCTCGACGCCGGACTGCGCGCGGTGGACGTGCGCACCCTCGTCGAGGCGGCCCGCGACCTCGGGGCGTCCTGGCCCCGGGCGCTGGTCCTCGCCGTCCTGCCCAACCTGCGCGGCGCCCTGCTGAACGCGTCCTTCCTCGCCCTGGCCCTGGTCCTGGGCGAGTTCACGGTCGCCCAGCTGCTCGGCTTCGAACCGTTCACCGTGTGGGTCGTCCAGGCCTCCGGATCCGACGCCCGGCTGTCCGTCGCCGTCTCCCTGCTGAGCCTGCTGCTGACCTGGGCCCTGCTGCTCGTCCTGACGGTGGCCGGCCGCAAGCGCCACCACCGCACCTCCCGCCCGAAGGCCGTAGGAGTCACCCCCTGATGAACGCGACCACCGCCACCACCGCGCCGCACACGACGCGCGCGATGCCCGAGCCCCGCGCCGGAGCCAGCCTCGAACTGCGCGGCCTGCGCCGGGAGTTCGGCTCCGCCGTGGCCCTCGACGGGCTCGACCTGGAGGTGGCCCCGGGCGAACTCCTCGCCCTGCTGGGCCCGTCGGGCTGCGGCAAGACCACCGCCCTGCGCGTGCTCGCCGGCTTCGAACGGCCCGACGCCGGGCAGGTCCTGCTCGACGGCAAGGACATCGCGCCGGTCCCGGCCAACCGCCGTGACACCGCCATGGTGTTCCAGTCGTACAGCCTCTTCCCGCACCTGAACGCCGCCGACAACGTCGGCTTCGGCCTGCGCATGCGCGGGGCGCCCGCCGCCGAACGGCGCACCCGCGCCGCCGAACTCCTGGAACTGGTCGGCCTGCCCGGCCACGGCGACCGCTACCCGCACCAGCTCTCCGGCGGCCAGCAGCAGCGCGTCGCCCTCGCCCGGGCGCTCGCCCTGCGGCCCCGGCTGCTCCTCCTCGACGAACCGCTCTCCGCCCTCGACGCCCAGGTGCGCGTGACCCTGCGCGAGGAGATCCGCCGCCTCCAACTGGAGCTCGGCATCACCACCGTCTTCGTCACCCACGACCAGGAAGAGGCCCTCTCGATGGCCGACCGGGTCGCGGTCATGCGCGGCGGCCGCCTCGAACAGTGCGCCACCCCGACCGAGTTGTACGCCCGTCCCGCCACCGGATTCGTCGCCGACTTCATCGGCGCGATGAACCGGGTCCCCGCGCACGCCGCCGCCGACGGGACCGTCGACGTGCTCGGCGTCCGGCTGCCCGTCGACGGTCCGGCTCCGGCCCCCGGTCCGGTCGAGGCGCTGCTGCGCCCCGAGGGACTGGAGGTCACCGCCGAGGACGACGGCCCGGGCCGCGTCCTGGGCACCGCCTTCCACGGCCCGACCGTCCGGGTGCGCATCGCGCTGACCGACGCCGCGGGCCGGGTGAGCGAGGTCAAGGCCGACGTCCCCACGCACGCGGCGGCCGCCCTGCTGCCGGGCGCGCGCGTCGCCGTACGGCCGCACCCGCGTCCCGTGCTGCTCGCCCCCCAGGGCGGCCCGGCATGAGCCTGCAAGCGGTCCTCTTCGACATGGACGGCACCCTGGTCGACACCGAGGGCGTCTGGCTGGAGGTCGTCGAGGCCTCCGCCGCACGCCGGGGGCGCGCACTGGACCCGGTCCGCCGCACCGCCGTGACCGGGCGCTCCGTCGAGGACGCCGCCGCCCTGCTGGCCCGGCACCTGGACGCGGGGGAGGCGGAGCTCGCGGCCGAGCTGGGGCGGGGCTTCGCCGCGCGGCTCGCCGCCGGAACCGTCCCGCGCCCCGGCGCCCTGCGGCTGCTGGCCGCGCTGCGCGCCGAGGCCGTCCCCACCGGGTTGGTCTCCGCCTCGCCGCGGGCCGTGGTCGACCAGGTCGCGGGCACCCTGGACGGGCACCGCTTCGACGTCCTGTTCGGCGCGGAGGACACCGTACGGACCAAGCCCGAGCCGGACCCGTACCTCGCGGCCGCGCTCGCGCTCGGCGCGGCGCCCGAGCGCTGCGTCGCGGTGGAGGACAGCCCGACGGGCATCGCCTCGGCGCTGGCCGCCGGCTGCCGGGTGCTCGGGGTCCCCTCCACCGAACCCCTGGCCCCCGCCCCCGGGTTGACCCTGCTCGGCTCGCTCGCCGACGCGGACCCCGACCTGCTGCGCGCCCTGTGCGCCTGAGCGGGCCGGAGCACCGGCCCGGGGCGGTCGGCGCGAGCGAACGTGACAAGCTGGGTCCGTGAACGAGGCATCGCGCAGGACCCCGTTGTACCTCCGCGTCGCCGCCGACCTGCGGACCGCCATCACGGCGGGGGAGTACGGATCCGGGGCCAGGCTGCCCGCGGAGGACGAACTCGCCCGCCGACACGGCGTGTCCCGGGGCACGGTCCGCCAGGCGCTCGCCGCGCTGCGCGCCGACGGCCTGGTCACCTCGCGCCGCGGCACCCGCCGCGTGGTGCTGGCCGCCCCCGGTGACGCGGGCTCCGCCGAACTGCGCAGCTTCACCCGGTGGGCGCGTTCGCTGGGCCGGGAACCGGGCGGGCGGACGGTCGCGGTCGACCGCGCGGCGGCCGACGCCGAAGAGGCCGAACACCTGCGGATCGCCCCCGGGGGCCCCGTCTACCGGGTGCGGCGGCTGCGCACGCTGGCCGGAGCGCCGGTGATGGTGGAACGCACCACCTACCCGGAGGCCGTCGGCGCCCTGGTCGCGGGCATGCCGCTGGACACCGTCTCGTACTCCGAGGAACTCGCGCGCCACGGCGTGCTGTTCATGGACGGCCACCACACCATCGACCTCGTGGCGGCGGACGCCGACGACGCGGAGCTGCTGGGCTGCGGGGCCGGGGAGGCGCTGCTGCGCGAGCGCCGGCGCTCCACCGACCCGGCGGGGGTCCCGGTGGAGTGGTCGCAGGACCGGTACCTGCCGGGAACGGTGTCCTTCACGGTGCACACGACGGCGGCCAGCGCCCTGGGCCGCCGCCTCGGTCCCTGAAACCGGGCGGCGGCCTCCCGGGCCGCTCAGGGGGCGAGCAGCAGGGCCGCGAGCAGCGGCCGGAAGTGCTCGAAGCCGGGGGTGTCCCGCTCCGGATCCTTCGCGAGGTCGTCCCAGCGGCGCACGGCGACCGCGTCGGCCGCCCCCGGCAGCGCCTCGAAGGCGCGCGCCTGCGCCGCGCTCATCGGTCCGCCCTGCATCCGCAGGGTGTGCACGGAGGCCTCGGAGAGCAGGGCGAAGTACCCCGGTTCGACGGCGCACAGGTAGCGCTTGGCGGCCACGTGCAGCCGCACCGGCTCGGTGACCTCGGGCCCGAACCACTGCCCGAGCCAGTCCGCCCCGGTGTGGCTGTGCCGGTTGTCCCGGTGACCTTCCATCAGGTCCCGTCCGGTGACGGCGCCTTGGAAGTGTCCGACGTCGTGCAGCAGTGCGGCGGCGACCAGCGCGGCGGGCGCCCCGGCGGCCTGCGCGAGCGCGCCCGCCTGGAGCATGTGCCCGGCCTGGGTGACGGCCTCGCCCAGGTACTCGGCGCTGCCCTCGCCCGCGAAGAGCGCGGCGAGCGCGTCCAGGGGAGCGTCGGCGGGCGGCCTCATCGGGCACCTCCGGTGCGGCGCAGGACGGCGAGGGTGGAGGCGAGCCCGTCGAGATCGGCGTAGGCCCCCTGGAGGTGGCGCGCACCCGACTCGGCGAAGGCCGTACGGGCGTGCAGCAGACGGGTGTTGTCGAAGACGACGCAGTCGCCGGGGGCGAGCCGGAAGTCCAGCCGCAGCTCCGGTCGCAGCAGGAGCGCCGCGAAGCTCCGGTAGGCGCGGTAGAAGGCGTCGAGGACCTCCGCGGGGTGGTGCAGGGTCGTGATCGAGCGGTTGTTGAAGCGGATCTCGCGGATGCGGCCGAGGGCGTCGGTCTCGATGAGCGGTCGCTGGGCGCGCAGCGCGGTGTGCGCGTCGGCGAAGGCGAACTCGACGGGGGTGCGGGTGAGCACGGCGAAGGCGGCCGGGTCCTCGGTGCGCAGCAGGGCGGCGGCGTGGAAGCCGTCGACCAGTCCCGAGTCCCCGCCGCTCGCGCTGTTGTCGAGGCAGTGCAGGAGCTGGAGGGTGGGCACCGGATCGCGGTAGGGATTGTCGGTGTGCGGGGTGATCGGCGCCGAGGTGAAGGCCAGGTTGTTGGGCTCCGGCTCGACGCGCACCTCGAAGAGCTCGCCGTAGTTCGTCGCGCGGATGTGGCCGAAGGTCCGGGCCACGTCGAGGACCTGCCGGTCGCGGCGGGGGACCCCGCGGAGCAGGACGAAGCCGAGCCGCTGGACGTGCTCCAGGGCCCCGGCCCGTACGGCGTCGTCCCCGGTGTAGGCGGCCCAGTCGGCCTCGGGGAGCCGGTCGCGCAGGTCCGCGGCGGCCCACAGCTCCTTGTCGGCCTCGGTCCGCCCGTCGCCGGGGCGGTCGGCCGCGGGTCCGGGGGCGTGCGCGTCCAGCCAGGCCAGCGGGTAGAGCGAGCGGTGGCCGTCCGGCGCCCAGACGATCTCGTGGGCGGCCTCGCCGAGCGGGGTCCGGGCCTCCCGGGCGGAGCCGACCGCGAGGTCGGCGGGCAGATCGGTGATCTGGAACAGCTTCTGGCCGCTGCGGGGGTCGCGGCAGTGCGTGCAGGGGCAGTTGTCGCGCAGCCAGAGCGCGGGCGGGCGGGGGATCGTCGTTGCCGTCATCACGGTTCCCGTCGTCATGTGCGTCGTCCTCGGGGCGTCCTCGCCCCCACGGGTCAAGTTGTCTGTACAACTTGACCCGCGGGCAGCGTGGCAGCCGCGCATGACGACCAGGTGGCGACGCGGTGGACGGCTCGTCGACGGGACGGCTCGCCTACTGGGGCGCGATGACGACGGCCGTTCCGTAGGCGCAGACCTCGGTGCCCACGTCGGCGGCGTCGGTCACGTCGAACCTCATCATCAGCACCGCGTTCGCGCCGCGCGCCTGCGCCTGCTCGATGAGCCGCTCCATGGCCTGGTTGCGGGTCTGGACCAGGGTCTTGGTCAGGCCCTTCAGCTCGCCGCCGATCATCGACTTGAGGCCGGCGCCGATCTGGCTCCCCAGGTGCCGCGAGCGGACGGTGAGGCCGAAGACCTCGCCGATCACCTTCTGCACGCGGTAGCCCGGCACGTCGTTCGTCGTGACGACCAGGACCGCGGACTGCGCCCCGGTACCGCCGCCGTAATCATCGATTCCCATGCGGCCACTCTCCCGCCGCGCCGCGCGGCCCGCATCCCGGGGCGGGCCTACGAAGGCGGCTCCACCTGGCGCAGCCAGGTGGTCAGCAGGACCTCCAGGAGCTGCGCCTGCCCCGGATCGAGGGCGTCGAGGAGGGCCCGTTCGCCCCGTACGTGCTCGGTGAAGGCCCGGTCGAACAGCTCCCGGCCCGCCGGGGTGAGCCCGACCACCCGGCCGCGCCCGTCGGCGGCCGAGCGGCGGCGCGTGACGAGGCCGTCCCGCTCCAGCCGGTCGATCCGCTTCGTCATGGCGCCGGTCGTCACCATGGTGTGCGCGGCCAGCTCGCCGGGCGCGCGCTCGTACGGCGCCCCCGCGCGGCGCAGCGCGGCCAGGACGTCGAACTCGCCCTCGCTCAGTCCGTAGCGCCCGAAGACCAGGCACAGGCGCTCGGTCAACAGGGCGGCGAGCCGGTGGAGCCGGCCGATCACCGCCTGCGGCGTGACGTCCAGATCGGGGCGCTCGCGGGCCCACTCGGCCTGGATGCGGGCGATGCGGTCCGGCGGTGGGGGAGCGGGGGCGGGGTCCGGGGTCCGGGCAGGGGCGGGGTCCGGAGGAATCTCGTCGTGCACCCTCCCAAGATACCTTCCCTGGAAGGTAAAGTGTCTTCCATGGAAGATACCTTGCGGTGGTCGTTGGTGACCGCGGTCGCACCGGTGGCCTGGGGCGCGAACTACTACGTCACCCAGGCGTTCCTGCCCGCGGGCCAGCCGCTGTACGGCGCGGCGATCCGGGCCCTGCCCGCGGGACTGATGCTGCTCGCGGTCGCACGGGTGCTGCCGCGCGGATCGTGGTGGTGGAAGTCGCTGCTGCTCGGCACCCTCAACATGGGCGGCTTCTTCGCCCTGGTCTACCTCGCCGCCCAGCGCCTGCCCTCCAGCGTGGCCTCGACCGTGATGGCGGCGGCGCCCCTGGTGCTGATGCTGATCGCCTGGCCGCTGACCGCGGAGCGCCCCGCCCCGCGCCACCTGGGTGCGGCCGCAGTGGGCGTCGCCGGAGTGGCCCTGATGCTGCTCGGGGCGGACACGGCCGTCGACGTGCCGGGCGCGTGCGCCGCGGCGGCGGCGATGGTGATGTCCTGCCTCGGCTTCGTCCTCGCCAAGCGCTGGTACCAGGCGGACGGGGCGGCGGCGCCGGGGATACTCGCCTCCACCGCCTGGCAGCTCGTCGGCGGCGGCCTGCTCCTGCTCCCCCTGGCCGTCGGCGTCGAGGGCGGACCGCCCGCGGTGGACGGACCCGCCCTGCTCGGCTTCGGCTACACGGCCGTCCTGGCGACGGCGGTGGCCTTCGCGGCCTGGTTCGCGGGCATGCGCCGGTTGCCCGCCGCCACCGTCGGCCTCGTCGGACTGCTCAACCCGGTGACGGGCGTCCTGCTCGGCACGCTGGTCGCCGGGGAGAGCCTCGCCCCCCGGCAGCTGTGCGGGCTCCTGCTGGCCCTGGCCGGGATCCTGCTCGGGCGCCCGGCCCCGGCCCGACCGCCGGTCAGTCGGTCGGCAGCGCCGCCGCAGCCGCGCGCCGCCCGCGCTTGCCCAGCGGAGCCAGGGAGAGGTCCTGGGACTGGGACTTGATGTTCTTGTAGCCGTACCCGCGCTCCTCCAGCCACGCCTCGGCGGCCAGCTCGGCCCGCGCGCTCGCGTCCAGGATGTCCTCCTCCTTCTCGCCCGATTCCAGGAACCGGAAGGTGAAGAACGGCCGGGCGGCGATGTCGTAGGTGAGGTGGCCCTCGGCGGTGAACTCCGCCCGCAGCATGTCGTGCTCGGGCGCCCGGGCGACCAGCTCGGCGTGCTGCTCGGCGGTGAGTCCGTCGAAGGCGCCGCGGACGGTGATGCGGAAGGTGCGAGTGCTCATCCCTCGACTCTAGGGCGGTGCCCGAGGGGGCCGCACCACGTTTTCACCCGGCCGTCCGGCGCAGCACCAGGGTCAGGAAGCCGAAGCTGTCCCGATAGGTGCGCAGCCACTCCGAGCGGCGTTCGCCGGCCGTGGCCAGGGCCCGGGCGCTGTCCGGATCGTCCGGGTGGTCCAGCGCCCACTCGGCCAGCGTGCCCCACAGGGTCCACTCGTAGTCGTCGAGCTCCCGGCGGGTGCTGACGTGCCCGAGCACCGGCGTCCAGCCCGCCGCGCCGATCATGTCCAGGGTGGTCGCGAGGTCCTCGTACTCGCCGAGCACCTCGACGGCCTCCGGGGACGGCTCGCGCTCCCAGAAGGCGTCGCCGATCAGCACCCGCCCACCGGGCGCCAGCCGCTGCGCCGCCGCCTCGAGGGTGGGCAGCAGCCCGCCGAAGGCGTGCGTGGAGCCGATGCTGAGGATCAGGTCGAAGGCGTGCGGCGCGGTGAATTCCGCGGCCGGCTGCTGGTGCAGGACCAGACGGTCCGCCAGGCCGCGCGCGCGGGCGGCGGTGGAGGCCTGTTCCAGCGCCTCCGGCGAGACGTCGACGCCGTCGGCCCGGGTTCCCGGATGCGCGGCGAGCGCGCGCAGCAGCCACTCCGCCGTGCCGCAGCCCAGGTCGAGCAGGCGGGCGTCCTCGTGGGCGAGGGCGTGCTCCAGCAGGCGCCGCACCGACGCGTCGTCGAGCGGGGCCTTGATCGGGTGGTGGGTGTGGGCGATGCGGGAGATCGTTTCGCGGTTCATGGCCGCACCCTCACACCCGGCCACCCGCTCCGCATCCGAATTACCCCCGGTGGATCATGTGCACATGCATGAATCCATACCGTTGCACGGGAACCTGGTGCGGCTGGAGCCGATCCGCCCCGAGCACCGCGCGGGGCTGCTGGCCGCCGCGACCGAGGACCGTACGAGCTTCCGGTACACGTACGTCCCCGCGGACCAGGACGCGGTGGACCGCTTCATCGACCGGGCGCTGCTGGACCGGTCGTCCGGACTCGCCGCCACCTACACCGTGCGCAGGGCCGGCGACGGCCGGATCGCCGGCTCGACCCGGCTGCGCGAACTGGAGTACTGGCGCGCGGGGGTGTGGCCGCCGCGGCCGGGGCACGTCAACCCCGACGGGGTCCCCGACGCGGGCTCGATCGGCTCCACCTGGTTGGCGCCCTGGGCGCAGCGCACCGGCATCAACACCGAGTCCAAGCTCCTGCTGCTCACCCTCGCCTTCGACACCTGGCGGGTGCACCGGATCTCCCTGCAGGCCGACCGCCGCAACCTGCGCTCGCGCACGGCGATCGAGGGGTTGGGCGCGACCTTCGAGGGCGTGCGGCGGGCGCACTTCCTGGGCGCCGACGGCAACCCGCGCGACTCGGCGCAGTACTCGATCCTGCGGACCGACTGGCCCGCGGTCGCCGAGCGGCTGCGTCGGCGCGCGGGCGGCGGAGCCGTGCGGGAAGGCGGGGCGGCGCGGGCCGGTTGAGCCGGGCCGCGACCGGCCCGGCCGGTCACGGGCGTTGGCCGGTCGCGCTCAGCGGGGGGCGGTGCGGTGCGCGCCGCGGTGCAGGGCCAGTGCCGCCAGGGCCTCGGGGGCGCCGAACTGGCCCCGGATGCCGGGGAAGGCGTTGATGTCCACGACCAGCGGTTCCCCGCCCTCCGCGGCGGCGATGACGTCCACCCCGTAGACGTCCAGCGCGAAGACCTCGCCGACCGCGCGGACCAGCTCGACCCAGCCCGGCGGCAGTTCGTCGAGGGGGAGCGGCAGGGTCGGGCCCCGCCCGCCGGGGGAGAGCTCGGAGCGGCGCAGCGCCGCGAAGACCCGGTCCCCGATCGCCCACAACTTGCGGTCCCAGCCGTCGTTGGGCGCGAACTCCTGCACCACGACCGGTTCCGCGGCCCACTCGTCCACCAGCGCGGCCAGCCGCGCCCCGTCGTCGACCCGGGCGACCAGGTCGCCCCGACGGCTGTGGTGGCTCTTGACCACGACGGGTCCCGCGAGCGGCGGGCCCGAGGCCAGTTCCGCGAGGGTGGCGTAGGCGCGGGTGGCGGCGAAGGGCAGGCCCGCCCCACGGGCCAGCCCGGCCATCGCCGTACGGTCCTGGCACAGCTCGGTGGCCGCCGCCGAGTTGATCACCGGGGCGCCGAGCGCCTCGGCCTCGCGGGCGAGGGCGAGCGCCCGCGGCGTGCGGGACTTGAGCAGGTAGACGTCGGCGGGCGGCCCCGGCAGCCGCGTCGCCGTGCCCGGGTCCAGGGCTTCGACCCGGTGCTCGGGGGCGAGCAGGGCCGTGGCCCCGGCCAGCAGCGGATGTCCGGGCTCGGGGGTGATCAGGCCGATCCTCACAGCGCCTCGCCGGCCGTGGCGGTCAGGGGCGCCGTCGACGCGCCCGCCTGCGCCGGGATCGCGGGTCGCGGGACGGGGCCCGCCGCTCCGGCCCGGGCCAGCTCCAGTACGGCCCGGGCCACCCGGGCCGCGGCGTCCGGCACCTGGCGGAAGCTCGGGAAGTCGTTCACGTCGACCACCACCGGTCCGTCCGGACCGAGGATCACGTCGACCCCGTACAGGTCCAGCCCGTACACCGCGCCCACCTGCCCGGCGATCGCGGCCACTTCGGCGGAGAGCGGCACGCGTCTCTCCCGTACCGCGTGGTCCGGGTGCAGCGGTGAACGGCGCTCGGTCGCGTACAGCTCGCCGCGGACGCTGTAGACCTTGATGTCGGTGCCCGCGTTGGGTACGTACGGCTGCGCGATCAGCATGCCCTCGCCCGCGAGTTCCGGCAGCATCGCGGCCAGCCGGTCCGGCGAGGACACCAGGTACACGGCCCGGCCGGAGCTGCCGTCGGCGGGCTTGACCACCAGCGGGTACTCCGCGTCCGGTATCTCCAGCAGGAGTTCGGGCCGGGCCACCGCGTACGTCGCCGGCAGCGGCAGCCCGCGGCTGGCGCCCAGGGCCGCGGCGAGGGCCTTGTCCCGGACGCCCCGGATCGCGCGGGCGTCGTTCACCGTGGTCATCCCGGCCCCGGCGGCGGCTTCGAGCAGGGTGAGGCCGGGGCCCCCGGACACGGTCTTGAGCACCCACGCGTCGTGGGTGCCCGTGCGTACCGTCTCGGTCATGCGCAGGAGGGAACCGCCGGACCGCACCACGTCCACGTGGTGGCCCCACGAGGTCAGCTGCCCGATCACCTCGTTCGGCATGCCGTCATGGCGGTACTGCTCCTCCACCAGAAAGCAGAGCCTCATCGACCTTCCCTGTCTGCCCGGACATCGACCGGTCCGGCCCGGCGAGTTGTGACGTCATAGGATGTCATGAACCGCCACGAGCCCGGCATCGGTGCGGTGTTCCCGGCTCCCGGGGGGTGCGGATCCCGTCCCGGTAAGAGCCCCCGCATCCCGTTTCGCCCGCCAAAGGGCCCCGTCCGTCGGTGAGTTGGCCGGATCGGCAAACCCTTGGGAATGAAGTGGTCTGGACCCTTGACCGAGGGATGGTCCAGACCAATCATGAGGCGTCCGCCCATTCGCTCGCTCACGCCCCACCGGGAGCAACGATGAGACGCCCCAGGTCCCTGCGCGCCTTACTGGCCGCCCTCTGCACGCTCACCGCCTCCGCCGGCCTCGTCCTCGCGGCCGACTCGGCGGCCCACGCCGCCGCCACCCCGCTGCCGGCGCACGTGTTCGCCCCCTACTTCGAGGCGTACTCGAACGACAGCCCCGCCGACCTCGCCCAGAAGTCCGGCGCGAAGTACCTCACGATGGCGTTCGTCCAGACCGAGGCCAAGGGATCGTGCACCCCCTACTGGAACGGTTCGACCGGCCAGCCGATCTCCGCCTCCGTCTTCGGCGCCGACTTCGCCACCATCCGCTCGCGCGGCGGCGACGTCATCCCCTCCTTCGGCGGGTACGCCGCCGACAACGGCGGCACCGAGATCGCCGACAGCTGCACCAACGTGGACTCGATCGCGGCCGCCTACGAGAAGGTGATCACCACCTACGACATGGCGCGCCTCGACATGGACATCGAGGACAACTCGCTGACCAACAAGGCCGGCATCGACCGCCGCAACCAGGCCATCAAGAAGGTCCAGGACTGGGCCGCGGCGAGCGGCCGACCGCTCCAGATCTCCTACACCCTGCCCACCACCACCAGCGGCCTCGCGAGCAGCGGGCTGGCCGTCCTCAAGAGCGCGAAGACCGCGGGCGCGCAGGTCGACGTCGTGAACCTGATGACCTTCGACTACTACGACAACGCGAGCCACAACATGGCGGCCGACACCCAGACCGCCGCCACCGGCCTCTACAACCAGCTCGCCACCCTCTACCCGACCAAGACCCCCGCCCAGCTCTGGGGGATGATCGGCGTCACCGAGATGCCCGGCATCGACGACTTCGGCGCCGCCGAGACCTTCACCACCGCCGACGCGACCACCGTCTACAACTGGGCCGTCGGCAAGGGCATCAACACGCTCTCCTTCTGGGCCCTCCAGCGCGACAACGGCGGCTGCCCCGGCACCGGCGGCTCCGACACCTGCTCGGGCATCGTCCAGGACCCCTGGTACTTCACCCACACCTTCGCGCCCTTCACCGGCGGCGGAGGACCGGTGGCCGACGACTTCTCCCTCGCCGTCGCGCCCGGTTCGGCCTCGGTGGCCCCCGGCGGCACGACCACGGCCACGGTGAGCACGGCCGTCACCTCCGGCAACGCCAAGACCCTCGCCCTGACCGCGACCGGGGCCCCGGCCGGGGTGAGCGCCACGCTCGCCCCCGGCTCGGTCACGGCGGGCGGCTCCGCGCAGCTCACCGTCACCGCCGCGGCCTCGGCCGCGCCGGGCACGTACCCGATCACCGTCACCGGGACGGCGGGCCAGCTCGGCCACTCCGCGACCTTCACCCTCACGGTCTCCGGCCCGGGCGGCGGCAGCGGAGCCCTGGTCAACGGCGGGTTCGAGAGCGGCGCGCTCGCTCCGTGGACCTGCGAGAGCGGGGGCGCGGTGGTCGCGACCCCGGCGCACGGGGGCTCGTACGCCCTGAAGACGGCGCCGACCGCCGGGCAGACGGGGGAGTGCGCGCAGACCCTCACGCTGACCCCGAACACCAAGTACACGCTGAGCGGTTGGGTCCAGGGCAGCTACGCCTACCTGGGCGTGCGCGGTGGCGCCAGCGCCAGTACGTGGACCAGCTCCGCGGCCTGGACCAAGCTGTCGGTGCCCTTCACCACCGGGGCCTCCGGCACGGTCACGGTGTTCCTGCACGGCTGGTACGGCCAGGGATCCGTCTACGGGGACGACCTCGCGGTCGGCTGACGGACCGGCGCACGGCGGCCGCGCCCCCTGTCACCCCGAAGGCAGGGGGTCGCGGCCGCCGCTGCGCGCGTCGGCCCGGTCCGCTCCGGCGCCCCGGCCCGGGGCATGCTGATCACCATGACGAGCGAACGTGACGTACGGATCCTGCGGGCCGCCGACCGGACGGCCGAGGCCTGGAAGAACGGCGGGGGAGTCACCCGCCAGATCGCGGCCGGGGCCCCGGTCCCCGGACGGGTCTCCGTCGCCGGCGACTTCGGGTGGCGGGTCAGTCTCGCGGAGGTGGCCGCCGACGGCCCCTTCTCGGCGTTCCCCGGAGTCGACCGGACGCTCACCGTGGTCGAGGGGGCCGGCATGGACCTCACCGTGGACGGGGTGCGCCGGGCGGTGGACGAACGCTTCGCCCCGCAGCGGTTCCCCGGGGACGTGGCCACCGACTGCCGGCTGCTCGCCGGACCCGTCGTGAACTTCAACGTCATGTACCGCAGGACCACCACCCGGGCGGAGGTCGCCGTCGTGCGCGGCGACCTCGCCCTGGGCGGCCCGGCCGGGGACGGCGAGGTGCTGCTCGTGGTGGCGCTGGAGGGCGCCGCGTCCCTCGTCGGCCCGCACCTCGACGGGGTCCGGCTGGGAACGTACGACGCCCTGCTCGCGACGGGCGGCGAGCAGGGCGTCCTGCACCTGGGCGCGGAAGGCCGCGCGGCGGTGGTCCGGTTCGCACCGGTGGGGTAGGGCGGGTCAGACGGCGTCGGCGGCCTCGGGCGTCTTCGTCGGCACGCTCTGCAGTCGCGGCGCGCTCGCCTCGACCACGCGCGGTCCGGTGCTGCCGCGCAGGCCCAGCCAGCTGATCACCGCGACCAGCGCGAAGGCGACGGCGCCGATCCCGAAGGTCAGGGTGAAGCCCGATTCGGCGGGCAGCGGCGGGACCCCGGCGGGCAGGTGCTCGATCGTCCTGGACGCCAGGATCGTGGTGACGATGGCGCTGCCGATCGCGCTGCCGGTGGAGCGGGAGATGGAGTTGATGCCGTTGGCGATGCCGCTCTGGTGGTGCGGGACGCTCGCCATGATCACGGCGGGCATGGCCGCGTAGCCGAAGCTGACGGCCGCGCCGACGACGATCCCGGCGCCGATCACGGAGAAGGTGTGCTCGTGGTCCAGGGCCAGCCAGCCGAAGCCGACGGCGCCGAGCCCGGCGGCCACGGCGAGGGCGATCCGCGGCCCGCGGTGGCGGACCAGCTGGCCGCCGACCGGAGAGGCGAGCAGCGAGACGATCGCGCCGGGCAGCAGGAACTGGACGGAGGCGCGCAGGATGGACGCGTCGAAGCCGTAGCCGGTGAGGGCCTTCGGCATCTGCACGAGGTAGGAGACGCCGAGGAAGTTCGCGAACATCCCGAAGCCGACCAGGATGCCGGCCAGGTTCGCCATGAGCACCGGGCGGTGGACGAACATCCGCATGTCGACGAGCGGCTCGCGGACCTTCAGCTCGGTGAAGACCCACACGGCGCCCATGACCACGGCGCCGGCGAAGCTGCCCAGCGTGCGGCCGGAGGACCAGCCCCACTCGTGCCCCTGGGAGATCGGCAGCAGGAGCAGCAGCAGCGCGATGCCGAGGGTCAGCGCGCCGAGGACGTCGGTGCGGCCGCCGGTCTTGTGGCGGGTGGCCGGGACGAGGAAGACGACCGCGAGCAGGGCGAGGACGGCGAAGCCGGTCGCCATCCAGAAGGCGTTGCGGTAGTCGGCGTCCGCACCGGAGGTGAGCAGGCCGGTGGCGACGAGCGCGAGCCCGCTGCCGAAGGCGAGGGTGCCGCTGACCAGGGCCATCGCACCGGGGAGCTTCTGCGGGCGGACCTCCTCGCGCAGCACCGACAGGGCCAGCGGGAAGATCGCGGTCGCGGCGCCCTGGAGCACGCGGCCGAGGATCAGCAGCGGGAGCGAGGTCGCCAGCGCGGCGATCACGGAACCGACGACCATGACGCCGAGGACGGCGATCAGGGTCGGCTTCTTGCCGTGCTGGTCACCGAAGCGGCCGAGCAGCGGGGTGAAGACCGCGGCGGAGAGCAGGGTGGCGGTGGTCACCCAGCTGACGTTGGCGGTGGACGTACCGAGATCGGTCCGGATCAGACCCAGGATCGGGACGGGCAGGGTCTGCATCATCGACACGACCATGGCGGCGAGGCTGAGGGCGAAGACGATGACCGTCTCGTTCCTCTGCCCGGCGGCGGGGGCGGATGCGGGGGTGCTCATGGCTGGCAGGACCTTCTCATGGCTTCAGAACGCTGGGGTTTCACTCGGCATCGCTTCGGAATCGCTTCAGACCGCAGATGTTTGAGTGCATCAAGCAATTGGTCAGGGGGATGACGTTAGACCTGGATAGTTAAGGACGTCAAGTAAATGATTGATGACCTCAAGCACTCCGAGTACACTCCAGTCATGAGCGCCACCGCACCGCCCTCGCCCGCCAAGCTCCAGCTGCTGGAGCTGCTCGCCGCGATCGCCACCGCCCAGTGGCGGGACTTCGCCGCCGCGGCGGCCCGTCACGGCCTCACCTCCACCCAGGCCAAGGCCCTCGCCCAGCTCGACGAACCGGTCCCGATGCGCGGGCTCGCCACCCTGCTGGTCTGTGACGCGTCCAACGTCACCGGGATCGTCGACCGGCTGGAGGCCCGCGCCCTCGTCCGGCGCGAGGCGGACCCCGCCGACCGCCGGGTCAAGAACGTGGTGGCCACCGACGCCGGCCGCGAGATCATCCGGCGCGTGCGCGAGGAGATGCAGGCCACGCACGGCGCGCTCGACACCCTCGACGAGGACGAGAGCGCGACCCTCTACGCCCTGCTCGCCCGGCTGCGCCCGACGATGGAGAGCAAGGCGCTCTGACGGCCGCGCCCCGCGCGGCGCGGACCACTTCCCGCGAATCCGGGTCCCGCGCGGTCCGGGCGGACCATCATGGGCGACGTCGGACACCGGCAGCCGGGTGGGAGGCGTGGTGGAGCCGCGGGACGGGGACGGGGACGGCGCCCTGGAGGGCCACGACGAGGAGCCGCGCCCGGCCGCACTGGCCGAACTCCGCGCGCGCCTGCTGGACGGCCGCGACAAGGCGGGCCTGAGCATGACGCAGTGGGCCGCGCGGGCGGGGCTGGGGCGGTCGACCCTGTACGGGGTGTTCAAGGGCGCGGAGCCACCGGCGGGCAGAGTCGTGGCCGCCCTCGCGAAGCCGCTGCGCCTGCCCGTGGACCCGCTGCTGGACCTGCGCCGCCGGGCCGCGGCCGGGCCGGGGGAGCCACCGGACGCCGCCGCCGACCCGGCCGGGCCGGGACGGCCCATCGCGCAGTGCGATCCGATCGACCTGGAGGTGCACCCCAGCGCCGATCCCGTCGGCCTGCCCCGCCCCGGCAGCAGGGGAACGGCGGGCTCGGGCGCCCTGCCGGGGTACGTGCGCCGGGAACACGACGCCGTGCTGCGGCGGGCGGTGGACGCGGCCGCCGACGGAACCAGCGCGATGGTGGTGCTGGTGGGATCGTCCTCGACGGGCAAGACCAGGGCCTGCTGGGAAGCGGTCCTCCCGCTGGCCCCGCACGGATGGCGGCTGTGGCACCCCTACGACCCCTCCCGGGCCGAGGCCGCCCTGGCGGACATCGAGCGCGTGGCGCCGCGCACGGTGCTCTGGCTGAACGAGGCCCAGCACTACCTGGGCGCGGACGGCGGCGCCGGCGAGCGGGTGGCCGCGGCGCTGCGCACCCTGCTCGGCGATCCGCGGCGCGCCCCGGTCCTGGTCCTGGCCACCTTGTGGCCCGACTACGCCCGCGCCTACACGGCCCTGCCCGGCGCGCAGCCGGGCCCCGGTCCCGGCGCGCAGGTCCGACAGCTGCTGGAGGGCCGGATCGTCGTCGTGCCCGACGCCTTCGACCGGGAGGCACTGGACGCCGCCGCCGTCCTGGCCGCGGCGGGCGACGTACAACTGGCGGGCTCGCTCGCGCTGGTGAGCGACGGGCACCTGACGCAGCAGCTGGCCGGGGCTCCCCAACTCCTGCACCGCTACCGGGCCGCCGGCCCCGCCGAGCGGGCGCTCCTGCGCGCGGCGATGGACGCCCGTCGGCTCGGCGTCGGGCCGCACCTGCCGGGCTCCTTCCTGACCGATGCCGCCGTGGACTACCTCACCGAGGGCGAGTACGACGCCCTCGCCGACGGCTGGGAGCGGTACGCCTACCCCCGTCTCGCCGAGCCCGTGCACGGGAACCTGGCCCCGCTGCGCCGGATCCGGCCGCGCCCCGTTCGAGGCCCGACCGGTGCGCCCGGCGCATCCGGCCCCGCGGCGCTCCCGGCGCGGGCACCGGGCGGGCCCCGCTACCGGCTCGCGGACTACCTCGAACAGCACGGGCGCGCCGAGGGCCACGCGCAATGCCCTCCGGAGTCGTTCTGGCGGGCGGCCCACGACCACCTCACCGAGGCCGAGGACGTCTACCGGCTCGCCGGGGCCGCGCGCGAGCGCTACCGCTCGCGATGGGCGCGCCACCTCACGGTCCGGGCGGCCGAACTGGGCCATCCGTACGCGCTCGCGAAGATCGCCGCGGAGCGCGAGGCGGCGGGGGACGGCGCGGAGGCCGAGCGGCTGTACCTGCGGGCCACCGAACAGGGCCACACGATCTGCCTGTACGAGCTGGCCCAGAAGCGGGAGCAGGACGTCAGACGCGGATACGGTCCCGCACGCGGGTACGGTCGCGCGCCCGCGTTCGGCCTCCCCGTGTTCGACCCGCCGTCCCCTCCCCGGTCCGACGGCCGGGCCGTCGCACCGGCCGGTGTGTTCCCGCCGTTCCGGCCGCGCGAGCGGGGGACGTCCGGCCGGGCCCGCTGGAGCGGCGGATCCGACGGCTCCTTCCCGAACGGCTTCTTCCTGCGGGACGCGCGGCCGGGCAGGTACCTGACGGACGGGGTCGAGGACGGGACGCGGGACGCGGCGCGGGCGTGGGCCGACGTCGTCCGCCTCTACCGGCTGGCCTCCGACCACGGCACCGCGCGCGCCACGACCTGGTTGGCCCGGCTGGCGGAGGAGGCGGGGGACCGGGACGAGGCCGAGCGCCTGGCCCTGCTGACGTCCGAGCAGGGCCACCCGACCGCCCTGCGGTGGCTGTCGGACCTGCGGGACGCAGCGGGGGAACGGGACGAGGCGGAGCGCCTCGCCGTGCTGGCGGACCGGCGGGCCCACCACCCCGAGGCACTGCAGGGCCTCGCGGGCCGACGGGAGGAGGCGGGGGAGGGGGACGAGGCGGAGCGCCTGGCCCGGTTGGCCGCCCACCACGGCAACCCCCGCGTGCTGTCCCTCATCGCGGGACGGCGCCTCGACGCGGGCGCGCGCGGGGACGCCGACCGGCTCTACCGGCTCGCCGCCGACCACGGCGACGCGCACGGCTTCTACAAGCTCGTCGCGATGCGGGAGGAGGACGGGGAGTTCGAGGAGGCCGAACGACTGGCCTCGCGGAGCGGAGGTCTCACGCACTTCGCGGAGCGGCGCGAGCGGGCCGGGGACTGGGACCGGGCCCTGCGCCTGTACTGGCTGGCCTTCGAGCAGGGCAGCCCGTGGGCCCTGCTCCCCGTCGCGCAGATGTGCGAGCGGGCCGGGTACGAGGAGGACGCCGACCGGCTCTACCGGCTCGCCGCCGACCACGGCGTCCCCCGCGCTCTGCTCCGGCTCGCGGAGCTGCGGGAAGCCGCCGGGGACCGGGCGGAGGCCGAACGGTTCGCCGTCCTGGCCGCCGGCGAGAGGGGGTCCGGGGAGGCCCTCGACCGCCTGGTGGCGAACAGGGACCGGGAGGGCGACGCCGAGGAGGCCGAGCGGCTGGCCGTCCTGGCCGCCGACCGGGGCCACACCCGAGCGCTGGACCGCCTCGCCCTGGAGCGGGAACGGGCGGGCGAGCACCAGGAGGCCGAGCGCCTCGCCCTGCTCGCGGCCGACCGCGAACCCGCGGGCGGATCCAGCGACGCCCTGGACGGGCTCGTCCTGAGCCGCGAGGAAGCCGGTGCCTGGCGGGACGCCGAACGGCTGGCCCGGACGGCCGCCGACCGGGGCCTGGCCGGGGACCTGCGGCTGAGGCAATGGCGCGAGTTGAACTGGCCGTACGGCCTGGAACCGGACGGGACGCGGAGCGCGCCCCCGGAGTGACGGCCGCGTCGGCGACGCCTCAGAGCGTGCCGCCGCTCCGGGGGAGGACGGGGGCTTCGAGCGAGGGATCGATCAGGACGGGGTCCTGCGACCGGGCCCCGGCCAGCACCGCCGGGTCGAGGCGGGCGACGGCCAGCCCGGGGTCGTCGGTACCGGCGTCGCGGAGCAGGGTGCCGTCCGGGTTCCAGACCGCGCTGCGGCCGCAGCCGTCGTACGGGCCGCTGGGACGGCAGTGGTTGGCGAGGAGGACGTAACTGGTGTTGTCCAGGGCCCGCGCGGGGAACACCGTGGCGAGCTGGCGCTCGCCGTTGCCCCGGCCGAACATCGCACCGACCAGGTACGCGTGGGCGCCGCCCCGCACGGCCGCGCGGGCGTGCTCCGGGAAGCCGGAATCCCAACAGATGCCGAGCCCGAGGCGCCACCCGTCCAGCGAGAGCGTGCACCCGCGCGGGCCCGCGCCGAAACCGGCGGCCCGCTCGCCGGGCGTGACGTGCTGCTTGTCGTACCGGGCCGCCCGGTGACCGTCCCGGCCCAGGACCAGGGCCGAGATGCGCAGCTCCCCGGTCCCGTCGTCCCGCGCGGGGACCCCGACGACCACCGCGGTACGGGTCGCGGCGCAGGCGGCGGCCAGGACGTCCAGCCGGGAGTCCCCGGGGACCGGCACGTGCCGGGCGGGGTCGGCGGCGATGCCCGGGAGTTCGTAGCCGGTGAGGAAGAGCTCCGGCAGGACCAGCAGGTCGCCGCCCCGGTCGGCGGCGCGGCGGACCAGATCGGCCGCGGTGGCGGCATTGGCGGCGACGTCCAGCGCGGCGCAGGCGGCCTGGCCCGCCACGACGGTCAGCGGGGCGGCGGGAAGGCCATGAAGATCATCCATGGACCACCAAACTACCCGAGCGGGCCGAGCGGTCCGGGCGGGGTCGGCCGCCCGGATCGCCACCGCCTAGGCGACCGGCACCAAGGGCTCCGGCAGGTACGGGGACCGCACCGGCACCTCCCAGCCGGCCCGGCGGGCCAGGCAGACCAGCGCCAGGACGTCCGGATTGAGCAGGGCGTCGGGGTCGGTGGCGTTCTCGCCGACCTCGTAGTGGTCGCGGTGGTCCTCCAGCGCGTCCGCCAGCGCCAGCGCGAAACCCTCCCGGTCGCCCGCGGCCAGCTGCGACAGCAACACCACCGGCGGGAGCAGGTAGTTGAGGTCGCGCATCCGGAACGCCTCCGATGCCGCCGCGCGCAGCGCGGGCTCCGCGTCGGCCCCGCGCAGGTGGTCGTGGAGCGCCGTCGCGTAGGCACGGACCGCCGTCGCGCGGCCGCCGCCGCCGAAGGGGTCCGGGCCGATCCGGACGCACTCGGCCAACAGGGCCTCCTCCCCCGAGACCACGGCCGCCGCCGTCGCCCGCAGCCACTGCACCGGGCCCAGCGCGTTCGGGCGGCCCCCCGCGGGCAGCGCGCGCGTCACGCCGCCGACACTCACCTCCCGCTCGGTGTCCGGCTCGGCCGCCGCCAGTTGGAAGGCCGCCGTCCCCGCCTCGGCGGCGCGCACCAGTGCACCGCGCCCGTCGTCCGCGGTGCGACCGTCCGTCACCCGCCGTTGGAAGATCCGGTACTGGTTGTCCATCAGGCCCGGCAGCCCCCGCGCGACGTGCTCCGGTCGCTCCTCGGGATCGGCGAACTCCGCCGCGCTGCGCCCCAGGTACTGGTCGTAGCGCTCGGCCCGCGCGGCCTGCTCGGCCCGCGCCGCGTCGCTCGGCTCCTGGCCCCGCGACCGGCGCGGCCCGTCCACCACCAGCGGTCCGGCGGCCAGCGCCGCGAGGGCGTCCGGCCGCTTGTCCGCGCCGAAGGCCCGAACCCGTGGCACCGGCGGGGCGAAACCGCCGAGCGCGGCCGCGGGCAGGTACGCGCAGTCCACACCGGGCTCCCAGCCCTTCCACCGCTGCGCCAGTGAGGCGAGCGCGAGGGCGTCCAGCGGCAGCAGCGAGCGCGGGTGCGGCTTCGCCGTCGCCGCCTGCCGCTCCCGGTACCGCGTCAACTGCTCGGCCAACGCCGCCGTGAAGGCCTCCCGGTCGTCCGCCGCCAGCGCCCGCAGGGTGGCCAGCGCCGCCCGGTCGTGGGACCGGTCGCTACCCGGGCCCAGCTCCCGCACCAGTACGTCGATGAACGCGGCGCGCTGCTCGTCGGTGACCGGACCCGCCGCGCCGCCCGCACCGGCGCTCCCGAGGACCCCGTACACGAAGGCGGAGAGGGCGTGGACGAGCGCCACGTCGGCCCGCCCCTCCTGCCCGTCGCGCGGCGGCGCCGCACTGAGGAAGAGCGCCCCGTCGCGGTCGGTGTCCCCGGCGACGCACGCGAGGAAGAAGGTGTCCAGCCAGTCGTGGGCGGACACGTCGCCGGCGGGCTCCTCCCGGTCGTAGACCACCCCGGTACCGGTGTACTCGATGAAGACGTCCCCCACCCGCTGGGGCCACGCGGTCAGGGCGAACGAGCCCATCGCGGCCGCGGCGGCCGACTCGAAGGCGAGCTTGCAGTCCTTCCCGGCGAGCTCCGGATTGTCCACGGACCGCGCACCCACGTAGTCGAGGAAGGACTCGCAGATCATCTCCCAGCCGTACTGCGGGGATTCGTCGTGCTGCATCCGGTGCACGTCACCGGCCATCCGCTCGGCGAAATCCGCGACCGCGGCGGACAACGCCGCATCCCCGACCGCATGGCGCTCGATCCGCACCCGTAACCTCCCACGATTCCCTGCCGGATGGCCTCATCCGATCTTGTCCGGCCAGCATAGGCGGGGGGTCCGACAACGGGCCCGACGCCGCTTCGGCGCTGGTGGAGGCGGTGCGCCCACCCCGTGCGTCCGCACGGCGCGGGTCGGTTAATCGATACCGGCGGGCCGCGGCCCCGGGGCAGACTGGAGGCTCGCAACCAGGAGGAATCCCATGAGCCAGGCGCCCCTGACTCTCAAAGAACTGATGCCGCCCGACGAGCTCGCGGCGGCCCTCGACGCCGGGCACGTCACGCGCAAGTCGCACCCCGAGCTGCCGCTGTCGATCTACACCTACACGCGGACCTGCCAGTACGAGCGGGTCTGGAACCGGGTCACCACCCGGTGCCGGGGGCTGGTCGCCGACGACGCGACCGGCGAGATCGTCGCACTGCCCCTGCCGAAGTTCTTCAACGTCGGTGAGCACACGGCCGGTCAGCCCTACGCGCCGGACCTGCCGGACGAGCCCTTCGAGGTCTACGAGAAGGTCGACGGGAGCCTCGCCGTCGTCTTCCACTACGCCGGAGCGTGGCGGGTCGCGTCCAAGGGGTCGTTCATCAGCGAGCAGGCCACCTGGGCCCAGCGGTACCTCGACGCCGAGGACACCGCCGCGCTCGTCCCGGGCGTGACCTACCTGGCCGAGATCCTCTACCCGCAGAACCGGATCGTCGTCGACTACGGCGACCGCCGGGACCTGGTGCTGCTCGCCGCGATGGACCGCGACGGCACCGAACTGCCGCTGGCGTCCGCCGCGCGCGGCTGGGAGGGGATCGGGTCCGTCGTCACCACGTGGCCCGCGATGCCGCTGGAGGAGCTGATCGCGCGGACCGAGTCCAGCACGCTGCCGGACGGCGCGGCGGCGACCGGCACCGACGCCGAGGGCTTCGTGCTGCGCTACGCCTCCGGTGTCCGGGTGAAGGCCAAGATCGCCGAATACGTACGCCTCCACAAGGTCCTGACCGGCGTCACCGAACGCGACATCTGGCGCGGACACGGCATCCAGCGGTTCGCCGCCCTGCCCGCCCGGCAGGTCGCCCAGGGCCTCGGCTGCTCGCTCGCCGAGGTCCGCGCCCACGGCGGCGCCCCGCTCGACGCGCTCCTCGAACAGGTCCCGGACGAGTTCGACAGCTGGGTCCGCGAGATGATCGCGGGGATGGAGCGTGCCGCGACCGACCGCGAACGCGCCATCGACGAGGCCTTCCGGGAGATCGCGCACCTCGGCGACGACCGGGGCGCCTTCGCCCGCGCCGCGCGGGCGGTGGCCGACCCGGGCATCCGGGCGGCCGTGTTCCTGCGGCTCGACGCACGGCCGACCGACCTCGTCACCTGGCGGGCGGTGCGGCCGCAGGCGTCCGACCCGTTCACGACCGATGAGGAGAACTGACCAGTGCCTGTCGTCCACGTCATGACGGGGCTGCCCGCGTCGGGCAAGACCACCGCCGCGCGCTCGCTCCAGGCGGAGTCCGGGGGCCGGATGCGCCGCGTCAACCTCGATGACCTGCGGGCCATGCTCGACGTCCCCGCCGCGGAGGGGGAGCGGTCCTTCGCGCACGAGCAGACCGTCCTCGCGATCCAGGACGCCGCGGTGCGCACCGCCGTCGAGGGCGGGTTCGACGTGGTCGTCGACAACACCCACCTGACGCAGCACATCCCCAAGCGGCTGAAGGCGGCCGTGGCGGGGCGGGCCACCTTCGTCGTCCACGACTTCACGGACGTGCCGGTCGAGGAGTGCGTGCGCCGGGACGCCGAGCGGGAGCGCTCCGTCGGCGAGGAGATCATCCGGATCCTCGCCGAGAAGCACGCGAAGGCCACCAAGGGCGGCTGGCGGCTCACCGAAGCCTGGCTGAACGACCAGCCCGACGTCGAGCCCTACGTCGCGGATCCGGCCCTGCCGGCCGCCGTGATGTGCGACATCGACGGGACGCTCGCGCTGCGCGGCGACCGCGGCCCGTACGACTTCTCGCGCTGCGGGACCGACCTCCTCAACGCGTCCGTCCGGCACGCCCTCACGGCCTTCCGGCGGGCCGACGGCGACACCATCGTGCTGCTGTCGGGGCGCAGCGAGGAACACCGTCCGCAGACGGAGGAGTGGCTCGCGCGCTACGACGTGCCGTACGACGAGCTGTGGATGCGGGCCTCCGGCGACCACCGGCAGGACGACGTGGTCAAGGCCGAACTCTTCGACCGGCACGTGCGCCACCGCTTCGCGGTCCGCGTATCGCTGGACGACCGGGACCGGGTGGTCGCCATCTGGCGCCGGATGGGGCTGCCCACCTGGCAGGTCAACTACGGGGCCTTCTGAGCCCGCACCCGGGCGGCCCGCGGCCTCCCTTCGGACCTCGCCGGTCCCCGGAAGATCCCTCCCCCCGGAGGGCAGGCCGGGGACGGCGGGATCCGAAGGAGGCGGCCCGGCGCCGGGCCGCCGGTCCGGCCCCCGCCGCCCTCACCGCCCTCACGCCGTGTCGGACTCCTCGCAGGGCTCCTCCTCCGAGCCGTCCCCGTGCCCCGGCGGGCAGGGCGGACACAGCCGGGCGTACACGGCCATGACCTCCTCCACCACCTGGTTCCGCTTGCGCAGGCACGCCGCCCTGCGCGACTCCTCCTTGCACGTCAACTCGGCCCGCGCCCCCTCCAGGGCGGCGATGGCCCGCCACCCCTTGAGCACGCACAGCAGCACCTTGCACAGGCACTCCACGTAGGCCGAGACGGTGGCGAAACCGCGCCACGCGTCGTGGATCCGGCGCCGCAGCACCAACAACCGGGCGTACAGCCGCACGACGTCCTTGCCCACGACCGGGTCGGCGGCGTCGGCGAGCAACTGTGCCGCGTCCGCCCGGATCCGGGCGGCCCGCTCCGGCAGCGCCGTCAGCTCCCCGTCCAGGGAGACGAAGCACGCCGTGTCCCGCAGCACCTCCGCCGTGTAGCGGGCGATCCGGGCCGACAGCGTGGCGACGGTGTCGTCCTCCCCGACCCCGTCGTCGAAGTCGCAGTCGCAGTCGTCCACACAGCAGCCCCAGCCGTCCGAGCACTCGCCGATCTCCTCGAACACCTCGTCCACGGCCTCGCGCAGGCAGTGCCGCTGCTCGGGCGTGATCCGGCAGCGGATCTGCTCGCGGACCCGGTCGAGGACCTCGCCCGCCACCTCCAGATCGCCCTGGGCGGTGTGCCGGGCCTTCGCGTACTCCACGCGCGCGGCGCCCAGCTTCTCCTGGAACTCGCGCAGCTGCGGCAGGTGTTCCTGGGTGACCTCGGCCCGGCGCTGGATCCCCTTGGCGCTGCACGCGAGATCGTCGATGGCGCCGAGGTCACAGTCGGTGCCGGCCGGCCGGGGGTGCGAGGTGCTGCTCATGGGGGCTCTCCTTCTCGATGGGGCAGGCGCACCGAGTGTGGGCCGCCGGGTGTCACCGGTCCGTCGCCCGCGGCCCGCAACGCGGGCGTGACGGGCGGGCCGCAGCATCGGAGCATGGCTGGATACCGGGCACTCGCCGCCGTGGGGCGCAGCGTCGTGACGCTGCTCAACGCGGGCTTCCGCGCGGAGATCCCCGACGAGCGCCGCCCGGAGGCGGTCCTCGCGGGGCCCGTCGACTTCGACCGGGTGGGCACCACGGACGCGCTGATCCGCCGCCCGGCCGTCACCGTCTACTGCTACCGGCTGAGCGTCGACCACGACACCCGGCCCGCGTGGGCCGCCCTGGCGGCGCGGGACGGGCTGCCCCGACTGCCGCTGCGGATGCACCTGTTGATCGCGGCCTGGGACGAGGTCGTGGAGTCCGAGCTGGAATGGCTCGGGCTCGCCGTCCGGATCCTGGAGAGCGCGGGACCCCTCACCGGACCGCTCCTGGACCCGACCGGCGGCTGGCTGCCGGGGGACACCGTACAGATCGTGCCCGACGAGCTGGCGATGGATTCGATGAGCGAGGCGTTCCAGGCGATGACCACCGACTACCGACTCTCCCTGCCCTACCTCGCCCGGGTCGTGCGCATCGACGGCCGCCGCTTCCCGGTGCCCGGCGAGGTCACCACGGTGGCCGTCGCCCGCTCGGAGCCGCCGCGATGACCGGCCCCGCGGAGCCGGACCCGCGGCTCACCGCCGCCCCCGGGACGCCGGTCGTGCTGCACCGGCTCGCCCTCGCCGTCCGCCCCCTCGACGCCCACACCCGGGGCCCGGCCGGTCCCGGTCTGCGGGTCGGCTGGGAATCCGCCCGGATCCCCGGCCGCCGTCCCGGGCCGGACGACCCCGTGCGGGCCCTGGAGCGCCACGAACCGTCCGGATTCGTGCTCCGCTACGGGACGTCGGGCGCCCCCGGCGAAGTCGGCGCCTCCGTGCGCGTACGCATCGACGACCCCGCCCGCCGCTGGATCCCGCGCCGGTTCGCCGTGGCGCTGTGGACCCGCGCCGAGCTCGCCGCCGCCGACGACGCGGCGCCCACCGGGCCCCGGGTCCGCGCCGACGCACGGCTGCTGCTGCCCTGGCTGCTCCCCGGGCCCGCCTACCCCGTCCCCCAGGGCATGACGGGGCTGCGGCTGCGCGTCACCCGCCCGGGACCAGGATCGGCCGAACCCGTGCGCTGGCCCCGGATCGAAGCCTTCGGCCCGGGCGGCGCGCTCCTCGGCTGGGCGCACGGCGACGAGCACGGACAGGCACTGCTGCTGATCGGCGGCGCCGCGCCCCTGCCCTTCCCGTCACCGCCCCGCGTCGCGATCGCCCTGCGCACCCACGCCCCGGACCCGGCCCCGCCGACCGGCGGGCCCCGGCCGCCCGACCCGCTCGCCGACCTGGTCGCGGAGGCCGTCCGGCGCAGCGCCTCCCCGCCCGGCCCCCAGGACCTCGACAACGACGTGCTGCGCGGCCTCGCCCCGCCGGCCGGCTACCGCACCTGCGCCGCGGACACCGTCCGCACCCTCACCGTCGGCCAGGTGCTCCCCACCGACGACCTGCTCCACACCACCGACCGACCCGTGAGCGAGGAGAGCCGTACATGCCCGAGTACCTGACCCCCGGCGTCTACGTCGAGGAGACCAGCTTCCGCTCCCGGTCCATCGAGGGCGTACCGACCAGCACCTTCGCCATGGCAGGGCGCACCGCGTACGGCCCCGTGCCCTACACCCTGCCCGACGGCGGCCCCACGGTCCTGCCCGCGCCGACCCTGGTCACCAGCTACACCGAGTACGAACGGGCCTTCGGCGGCCTCACCATCGGCGAGGACAACTGCCAACTGGCCCTCGCCGCGCGCGCGTTCTTCGCCAACGGCGGACGCCGCCTCTACGTCTCCCGGGTCTTCTCCTTCACCCGGACCGCCACGACGCCCCCCGTCATCGACGTCCCGCGGAACTTCGCCTCCGTCCAGGCGCCCGCGCAGGGAGCCCCGCTGGTGCGCTGGCGGGCGCGCTGGCCCGGCTCGGCGGGCTCCCGGATCAGCGTCGCCGTGACCTTCCGCCGGGGCAAGAACATCCTCGTCCCGCGCCCGGGCGCGCTGCCCCGGCTCACCGGAGTGCGGCCCGGAGCCGCCGTGGAGGTCCTCCCGCTCGCCGGGGGCGAGGCCCCGTCCCTCCCCGACACCACGGCGCCGACGCCCTCCGCCGTCCGCGTCGTGGCCCGCCGCGCCGACGGCGAGCTCGGGTACCTCGGCCCGCAGGGCGCCTTCGAGTCCGTCTCGGCCGGCACCGCGGCCTTCCACCTCACCCTCGCCGTGACCGTGCGCGCCGGGGGCGAGCGCACCGACGTGTACAACGAACTGGAGCTGGACGACGCCCACCCCCGCTCGGTGGCCCGCGTCCTGCAGGCCGCCGACCCCGCCGACGAGTTCGCCCTGGTCTGGCTGGAGAACGTACCGCCCGCGACCGGCGCGCAGCCGGTGACCGCGGGCGCCCGGTTCGCCGCGCTCCTCACCTCGCCGCAGGGCCTCTACCTCGCCGGGGGCGGCGACGGGGACGCGCTCTCGGCGGCGGACCTCGGCGGCCGGGACGCCAACCCGGACAGCCTGACCGACCCCGCCCGCGGCCTCGGCGCGCTCGCCGAGATCGACGACATCGCCATCGTCGCCGTCCCGGACACCGTCACCCTCGCCGCCGCGGAGCAGAAGGCGGCCGTCGACCTCCTCATCGGCCACTGCGAGCGGCTCCGCTACCGCATGGCGGTCATCGACCCGCCCCCGGACAGCTCGATCTCCGAAGTCCGCCGCTTCCGCGCCCAGTTCGACAGCAAGTACGCGGCCCTCTACTACCCGTGGGTCAGGATCACCGACCCGGCCCGCCGCGCCGACCCCGGCGCCCCCGCGGCGCTCCTGGACGTACCGCCCTCGGGCTACGTCGCCGGGATCTACGCCCGCAGCGACATCGAGCGCGGAGTCCACAAGGCCCCGGCCAACGAGGTCCTCCTCGGCATCGACGACTTCACCACGAACGTCACCTACGACCGCCAGGCCGTGCTCAATCCCGAAGGCATCAACGCCCTGCGCTTCTTCGAGGGACGCGCCCGCCGCGTCTGGGGCGCCCGGACCATGAGCTCCGACCCCGAGTGGAAGTACGTGAACGTCCGCAGGCTCTTCATCTACCTGGAGCACTCGATCGACAAGTCGACCCAGTGGGCGGTGTTCGAGCCCAACAATGAACGGCTCTGGGCCTCCGTCCGCCAGTCGGTCGAGGACTTCCTCGTCGCCACCTGGCAGACCGGCGCCCTGCTGGGCACCAAGCCCGAGGACGCGTTCTTCGTCCGTTGCGACCGCACCACGATGACGCAGAACGACCTCGACAACGGACGGCTGGTCTGCCTGGTCGGCGTGGCCCCCACCTACCCTGCCGAGTTCGTCGTGTTCCGCGTCGGACAGTTCACGGCCGATGCCCAGCGCACCTGACGCGCCCCGCCACAAGCAGCCGGAAGACCGGGAGACAGACCCATGGCCACGCGCACCAACCCCTACGGAGCCTTCAACTTCCTCGTCCAGCTCGGCAACACGAGCGCCGGCCTGGAGGGGGACATCGGCGGCGGCTTCTCCGACTTCAGCGGAGCGGGCAACGAGGTGAAGTTCTCCGAGTACCGCAACGGGAACGACCACTTCAACCACGTCCGGAAGATCGCCAACACCAACACCACGGACGACGTCACCCTCAAGCGGGGCATCATCGGCGACCTGCGGCTCTTCAAGTGGATCGCCGACACCCGCAGCGGCATCTACCTCCCCCTCACCGTCACGGTGACGCTCCACGACGAAGGGCACCTCCCGGTCTGTTCCTGGCGGCTGAACCAGGCCCAGCCCAAGAAGTGGGTCGGTCCCACCCTCCAGGGCAAGGGCGGGGGCGAGGTCGCCATGGAGGAGCTGCACCTCGTCGCCGAATCCATCGACTTCCTGTCGCTCTCCTCGTGACCCCCCTCGGACCGCGGTTCGGCGCACCCGGCGTCTACCGGGAGGCCCGCCGCCCGCCGCCCTCCTTCGGCCCGGTGCGCCTGGACGTCGCCGGGTTCGTCGGCGTGGCCCCGCGCGGCCCCGTCGACACCCCGGTCGCCGTCGACCGCTGGACGGACTACCTCGACCGCTTCGGCGGCTTCGAGGGCCCGGGCCTGCTGCCCTACGCGGTACGGGCGTTCTTCGCACAGGGCGGGGTCCGCGCCCACGTGCTGCGCGTGGCCCCCCTCCCGCGGGCCCCGCACCCCGCCGCCCAACAGGCCCACGCGCTGCACCGGACCCGGCTCGGCGCCGCCGCGGGCGCGGCCGCGGGGAGCGGCGCCGAGGTGGACCTGCGGGCCCGTGACGAAGGCGCTTGGGGCGGGCGGCTCGCCGTCCGGTGGGAGTTCACCGGAGCCGAGCAGTTCGCCGCCGTGGTGACCGGGCGCGAGCTGGCCCTGCCCGAGGCCCGGATCCCGCCCGTCGGAAGCGTCCTGCGGCTGCGGGGCAGGGGGCTGCCCACCACCGGGGACTTCTTCCGCGTCACCGGCTTCGCCGACGCGCCGTCCGCCGGCGGCCCCGGTCCCGGACCGGCGGCCGGGGGGCCGCGGCGCCGGAGGGCCCTCCTGGACCGGCCGCCCGTCACCGGCCCCGGCGGCCGGACCGTCACCCTGGCCGTGGAGGCCGAGGCCGTCACCGTCACCGTCACCATCACCGACCCCGACCCTGCCCGCCCCCGCCGGGAGCGGTTCGCGGGGCTCGGCCTCTGCGGCGACCACCCCCGCCCCGCCGCCGCTGTACTGGCGGCCGAATCCCTCCTCGTCACCCCCGACGGGACCTGGCCCGACCCCTTGCCGCCGCCCGACGGCAGGCTGGGCTCCGCCCTCTCCCGGCCGGTCCGCCCGGGCCTCGACCGCTACGCCGGGATCGGCCCCGACAGCTTCCAGGGCCCCGGCCCCGTCGACCTGCTGCCCGTCGGCGGCGGCGAGGCCGTCGAGGATCCCGGTGCGGCGCCGGGGACCGGCCCCGCCCCGGCCGTGGGCATGGACCGGATGGCGCTGGTCACCGAGGTCGCCCTGCTCGCCGTACCCGACCTGCTGTGGGAGTACGCCGAGGCGCCCGAGAGCACCGAACTCCCCACCCGGACCCCGCCCGGCGCGGTCTTCGCCCCCTGCCCGCCCCCGTCGCCGCCGCTGACCTCCCGATCCGCCGCCGCACGGGAGTTCCTGCTGGACGGGGTCACGCGGTTGCCCGAGATCCTGCGCCGCCAGCAGCGGCTCGTGGCCCTCGCCGAGCGGCAGCGGCGCTTCGTCGCCCTGCTCGACGTACCGCCCCGGCTCCCCGTGCGCGCCGTCGCCCGCTGGCGCGCCGCCTTCGACAGCTCCTACGCCGCCGCCCATCACCCGTGGCTCGGCGTGATGCCCGCGGACGACCCCCGGGGCAGCGCCGTCCTCGTCCCGCCCAGTGGCTTCGCCGCGGGCATCATCGCCGAGCGCGAACGGCGCCTGGGCCTGCCCTGGGGACCCGCCAACGAACTGGCCGCCGAAGCCGTGACCGCGGCCCAGCCGCTCGCCGAGGCCGACCACGACGCCCTGCACCTGCTCGGCATCGACGTCTTCCGGGCCGAGCGCGACGGCTTCCGGCTCGCGTCCGCCCGGACGCTCTCGGGCGACCCCGACTACCGCCAACTGAGCGTGCGCCGCCTGATGACCATGCTGCGCCTCGCCCTCGACCGGCAGGCCCAGGTCCTGGCATTCGAACCCCACTCGCCCGAGCTCCGCGCCGAACTGCGGGGCGCCGTCGTGCAGTTGCTGCGCGGACTGCACCGCTCCGGGGCGTTCGCGGGCGACCGCGAGGAGGAGTCCTTCTTCGTGCGCTGCGACGAACGCCTCAACCCCGCCTGGTCCCAGGACCTCGGGCGGCTGGTCGCCGAGATCGGGGTCGCACCGGCGCAGCCCCTGGAATACCTCGTCCTGCGGATCTCCCAGGACGCTGACGGCGCCGTGGCGGTGGGGTGAGCCGTGGCCGACGCCGTACAGACCTTCCGCTTCCGCGTCCGGCTCACCCGCAGCGCCGCCCCGGGCCGCACGGACCTGCCGCCCCCCGTCCTCGCGCACGTGACCCACGCCGCCCCCGCGGCGGCCGTCGGCGCGACCGGAGCGGACCGCGGACCCGCCGCCCCGGCGCCCGAACGGCTCGGCGACGGCGGGTTCCAGGAGTGCACCGGGCTCGGCCTGGAGGTCGACGTCCGCGAGCACGCCCAGGGCGGGGCGAACGACGGGTCGGTGCGCCGACTGGGCCGGGTCCGGCTCCAACCGCTCGTCCTCAGGCGCGGCATGTTCCTGGCGACACCGGACGGCAGCGCCGACACCGGCCTGTGGGACTGGCTCCAGGACGCGGTCGGCGGCGCCGCGCCCCCGGTCCGCTACGACGGGGACATCGAGGTGCTCGACCCCACCGGGCAGCGGGTGGTGGCCCGTTGGACCTTCACCCGCGGACTGCCACTGAAGATCATCGGCCCATCGCTGCACGCGAAGACGGGGGAGATCGCCATGGAGGAACTGCACATCGCCCACGAGGGCCTGCGGCTGGAGCGCACCACGTGAGCGCCCCCCTCGCCCAGGCCACCCTGCAACGCCTGGCGCGCGGCGGCGCCGGAGCCAAGGACCAACCACCGCTGGTCGTCGACGACGGCCCCGCCGTGCCCGTCCAGTTCAACCCCACCTCCCTGCGGATCAGCCGCAACAACAGCGTTGATCGCGGCGGCGCCACCACCCGTTCCCAGAAGCGCCAACATCCCGCGACGGAAGGCTCCACCCTCACCTTCGACCTGGAGTTCGACACCACCGAGCAGCGCTCCGGCGGCCAGTACGTCGACGTGCGCCGCTGGACCGCCCTGGTCCGCCAGTACGCCGAACCGCCGCCGGACCGGCCCGCCGACCCGCCGCCCGTCGTCCGCTTCGTCTGGGGCACCCTGCGCTACAACGGCATCGTCACCCAGATCACCGAAGAGCTCGACCACTTCGCCCCCGACGGCACCCCGCTGCGCGCCAAGGTCGGCGTCACCCTCGTCGAGCAGAACTTCGCCTACGAGGCCCACGCCGAGGGACCCGGTACGCGCGACGCCCGAGCCGCCACCGAACCGGGCGCCCCCCGCACCGGCGCCGCGCCCGGCACCTCGGGCACCGGCCGCCCGAACCGGGTGGTGCGGGCGCGGGAAGGGGAATCGGCGCAGCAGGTCCTCTCCCGCCTGGGGCTGGACCCGGCCGGGTGGCGCGGTGCGATGAACGGGCTGGACAGCCCGCTGACCCTGGCGGCCGGGGCCGCCGTACAGCTCGGCGCCGAGGTCACCGTCCCCTTCGCCGGGGCCGGGCCCTTCGCGGCGACCTCCGCCGGTGGGGTGGCGGCGACCTCCGTGGCGGGACTCGCCGGCGCCCTCGGCATCGGCGTCGACGTGGCGCCCGGGGAGGGAGCCGCGGGCCACGGCGGAGCGGCGGATCCGGTCGCGGCGGGCTTCGCGCTGTCGGCCGGCGGCGGCATCGCCGCGGCGGCGGCCGCGGTCACGGGCGCCGCGGTGGACCGCGCCACCGCCCGGGCCCGGCAGTCCTTCGAGGTGCCACCGGCCGCGGGCCGGGCCACCGCACCGCCCGCCACCTCGCCGTACCCGGCCGCGACACCGGCCCCCGGCCCGGCCGCGCCCGACCGGCGCTCGCTCGGCTACGGCCGGGGCGTACCACTGCGCGCGCGTGCCGATCCCGGGACCCTCGCCGAGGTCGAGGCGGGCGGCGGCCGCAGCCTCGCCGACCGGGCCCGCCGCCAGGAGGTCCCGGCGCCCGACCCCGGCGCCGCGCCGTGGGAGCGGCTCCCGCCCGATCCGCCCGGCCGCGCCGCCGCCGACTGCGAGCAACGCCGCCGTGACGCGGGCCCCCGCACCCTGGGATGGACACCGCGAGGAGGCCCGCCATGAGCGTGTACATCGGAGAACTGCACACCGACGTCGTGCCCGCCGCCGGACAGGGCCCGACGGCCCCGGCGGGCGGCGCCGCGGATCCGCACGCCGCAGCCGACCGCCACCGGGAGGCCCGCGAGCGCGCCGCCTGGCTCGCGGCCCGGACCGGCGCGGAGGCCTTCGATGACTGAGCCGGTGGTCGCGGCCGTATCACCCGTCTTCGAGGTCGGCGGCGCGCTGGTCAGGGACCTCGCGCGGGACTGCGTCCACCTCGACGTCGCGGAGGGGACCGAGGGCCTGCGCACCCTGCGGGCGCACTTCCTCGCCGTCGGCGCCGGGGCCAAGGGACCGCAGGACCGCCTGCTGCACCTCGACGGGAGCACCATCGGCCTCGGCAGCGCCCTCAAGGTCGCCCTCGGCCCCGCGGACCGGCTGCGCCACGTCTTCGACGGGGTGGTCTCCGCCGTCGAGCTGGTCCTCGGCGACGGCGAACCGCCCCAGGTCCTCGTGCACGCCGAAGACGCCCTGATGCGGCTGCGGATGACCCGCCGGGTGCGCACCTACCGGGAGACGACCGACGCCGCCCTCGCCGAAGCCGTCGCCGCCGAGCACGGCCTCGGCGCCGAGGCCGACGCCCCCGGCCCCCGCTACGACCTGGTCCACCAACTCAACCAGAGCGACCTCGCCTTCCTGCGCGAGCGGGCCCGGCTCATCCAGGCCGAGCTGTGGGCGAGCGGACGCACCCTGCACTTCCGCCCCCGCGGCAGCCGCGGCGGCACCCCCCAGACCCTGGTCTACGGCAGCGAACTGCTCTCCGTCCGGCTCGTGGCCGACCTCGCCCACCAGCGCAGCGAGACCGTCGTCACCGGCTACGACGCCGAGCGCGGCGCGGGCATCGACGAGCGTGCCGGCCCCGAGGTCGTGGAGGCCGAGACGACGGGCGGCCGCACCGGCGCCCGGTTGCTGACCCAGACCCTCGGCCCGGCCACCAGCCTGCGGATCCGCGAGAGCGCCCTCACCGCCGAGGAGGCCCGGGCCTGGGCCCGCGCCGAAATGCTGCGCCGCGGACGCCGGTTCGTCAGCGTCGCGGGCACCACCCACGGCAGCCCCGACCTGGTCGTCGGCGGCCGGCTCACCCTCCGCTCCGTCGGCGCGCCCTTCGAGGGGGAGGGGTACCACGTCACCCGGATCCGGCACACCTTCGACCCGGAGCACGGCTTCCGCACCCGCTTCGACGCCGAACGCCCTTCATTGAACGAGGTGGTGCGATGACCCTGCCCGCCCCCGCGGACGGCTCCGTCCCCGGATACTTCGGCGTCTACCCCGCGTTCGTCACCGACATCGTCGACGAGAAGCGGCTCGGCCGCGTCGAGGTGCGCTTCCCCTGGATGGGCGAGGAGGGCGAGCGCGACGTCCGCGCCTGGGCCACGCTGTGCTCGCCGTACGCCGACGACGAGCAGGGACTGCTGGTGCTGCCCGAGGTCGACAGCCAGGTCGTCGTCGCCTTCGAAGCGGGCAACCCGCGCCGCCCGTACGTCCTCGGCGCCGCCTGGCACGGCAGCGCGGCCCTGCCCCACACACCACAGCCGTCCAACGACCTGCGCCAGCTGCGCTCCCGGCAGGACAGCAGGCTCCAGTTCGACGACACCCCCGGCGCGGCCAAGGTCCGGATCACCATGGCCTCCGGCCACGAGGTGACCCTCGACGACGCCGCGCAGCAGATCACCATCCGGCACAGCGGCGGCTGCCTGGTCCGACTGACCGGCGGCGCCGTGGAGATCCAGGCCGTGTCCTCCCTCGACGTCACCGCGCCCGTGGTCAACGTCACCGCCGGATGCTCCACCTTCAGCGGGATCGTCCGGGTCGGCACCCTCCTGGTCGACCAGGGGATCGTGTCCCCCGCCTACACGCCCGGCGCCGGGAACATCTGGTGAGCGCCGCCGAGCACGGCTTCCGCGCGCTCGCCCCCTGGTACACCTGCGAGCGCGGCGGGTTCGACCGCTTCGACCCGAGGGCGCTGGCCCCGGCCCTCCAGAAGTACGACCGCGCCGACCTCGTCACCCGGCTCCTCGCGGACCCGCGCGACTCCCTGCGCTTCGACCGCGCCGAGGACGTCTGGTCCTACCCGGTGCCCGTCGCCCTCGGCGACCGGGAGCCGGGCCGGGCCCGCTTCGCCACCCACCGACTGGTCCGCACCGGGCTGCGCAAGCTCTACCAACCCAGCCACGACCGGTTCTACGCGGTCGTCGTCGAGCTGTTCTGCGACCGGCCCGGGCTGCCCCGCCCGCAGTCCGCGCAAGGGCTGGAGGTGGGGTTCGTGATGCGCCGCCGCCGGATGGACCTGACCGCGCCGCCGCAGGTCCTGCGCAGGCTCGCGGGTCGGCTCACGGCGGAGCTGCTCGGCGCGGAGCGGGCCCCGGCGGGCCTCGTGACCTCGGAGGCCGGGGACGTCCTGCGCGCGGACCTGGCACGGACCCGCTTCGCCGAGGAGCAGCGCGCACTGCTCGACCAAGTGGGCCTGGAGGAGCACACCGAGGCGTGGATGACCGGACCCGCCGGCGGGCAGTGGCGTCCCCTCGGCGGGAGCGCTCCGCCCGGCCGCCCGGCCGACCGGGAACAGGAGTTCCCGATGTGGCGGCTGCCGCCGCGCTCCGGTGACTGCCCGGACCGACCGGCACCACCCGCCCGCTCCCTCTGGTTCGGCCTGGTACCGGTCTCCTCCGGCGACCACGACGACCTCGGCGCCCCCAAGCTCGATCCGCAGTCCCTCTATGAACTGACCTGCTTCGTACGGCGCCCCGCGCGGCCCGGGCACGAGCACTGCCCGGTGGAGACCTCGTGGAGCGCACCGACGGAGAGCTTCCGCCTGGCCGCCTTCTACGATCCGGAAGGCACCAAGAACCGCACGACCTCGCTCACCCTGCCGGACCTGAGGGCGGTCGCCGCCCGCGCGGGCGGCCCGCCCGGGCTCGGGGGAGTGGCCGTCACCAGTCCGCCGGGCTCGCAGTTCTCCTTCGATCCCGGCGGCGGCACCCCGAGCGGCGGCTCCGTGGGCGGCACCACGGCCCGCACCTGCACCTTCGCCCTCGAAATCCTCATGATCGTGGCGTTCTTCGTCTTCAGCCTGTTCCTGCCGATCGTGGTGTTCCTCTTCCAGCTCTGGTGGCTGCTGGCGCTGCGCTTCTGCCTGCCCCCGTCCGTGGAGGCGCTCGCCGCGCTCAAGGCCTACTTCGCGGCCGGCGGCAAGCTGTCCACGATGGGCGACGACGAACGGGCCCACCTGGACACCCTCCTGGGCAGCCCCGGCGCCGCCGCCCGGCTCCAGGACCCCGGCAGCGGTTTCGCCGACGAGGACGGGGACGACCTCCTCGACGCCCTGACCCCGCCGCCGCCCGGGCCCGTGCCACGACCCGAACCGGAGACCTCGCCCCCCGACCCGCTGTGCGGGGCCGGAGGATGAGCGCCCGCGCGGAACCGGTGCCGGTGCGGGCGCCGGAGGCGGCACCTTTGCCCGCGAAGGTCCCGGCTCCGGTCCCGACGGGAGTCGCACCAGGTGGGGCGCTCGTCGAGGAACTGGTCCTGCGAGGGGGCGCGGAGCTGACCGCCTCCCCCGCGATCGCCGCCCACCTGGACGCCCTGGGGGCCGCGGGGGGACCGGTCCCGGTCCGGCTCGGACAGCTGGCCAGGGGCACCCTGAACCTGCGGCGGACGGAGGGCGGCGCCCTGGTCACCGGACCGGGCGACGCCTTCCAGTCGATCCCGCTCCCGCACCCCCTGCTGCACCCGCTGCGCGCCCGGGGGATCGAGCCGGTCCTCGCGCTCCGGGTCCACGACGGCGTGCTGGAGGGCCACGCCGGCGCGGTGGTCAAGGGCAGACTGCTCGACGGCGGCCGGGCCCTGCTCGACCTCATGGAACAGCACCCCGACGCGCTGGGCTGGGCGGGCCTGGGCGGCCTGCGGCTGCCCGGCGTGGAGAACGAACTGCGCGGCACGACCCTGGTGGTGAACGTCAGCGGGATGTCCTTCGCCCTCGGCGGCTTCCTGAGCGCCACCGGCGCCTTCGGCCTCGCCAACGAGGTGGTCACCTTCGACGCGGTCGCGCGCGGAGCGGTGGCCGGCCTGGGCGCGGTGGCGGTCCCGGTCCGGCGCGGTCCCGACGGCGCCCTGACCGGGAGCGCGAGCGTCGACGTACTGCTGCGCGGATTCACCGGCCAGGTGACGGCGGCCTTCGGGGCGGGCGCCGTCGACGTGCGCGGGACGGTGCGCTACACGAACGAGAAGTTCGACGGCGAGGTCACCCTGGTCGCCACCGACGCGAAGACGGCCAAGGAGCTGACGGACAGCAAGCTGCCCGACCGGGCGAAGGCGGCGGCCCCACCCCCGGCCACCGGCGCCCCGGAACCGGCCGCGCCGTCCTCCGCCCCGGCCCCGGCGGCGGTCGCCGCACCGGGGCCCCGGGTGGTCGCGGGCTGGGGCACGCTCCAGGTCAGGCTCGCCGACTGGCTCAGCGGCGAGGCGCTCGTGATCGTCGACCACCTCGGCGACGTCACCGTGGTCGGCAAGATCGCCCCCCGGATGGACAAACCGCTCTTCGCGGAGCGCCGCTACCAGAAGCAGCTCGCCCGCTTCGAGGTGCGCGCGGCCTACGGGGTCCCGCTCGTCGGCAACGTCTTCCTCTTCGCGAACATCGGTCTCGAAGCCCTCGCGGTGCTGGGCCCGGCCACCCTCGACCACATCGAACTGACCGGAACCTGGTCGACCAAGCCCGAGGTGCTGCGCGACTTCGGGCTGACCGCGACCCTCAACGTCTCCGCCTCCGCCGGGCTCCGGCTCACCGCCGAGGGCGGCGCCGGAGCCACGCTCGTCGGTCACGACATCAAGGCGGGCCTCGCGCTCAGCGCGCTCGCGGGCATCCGCGGCTACGTCGAGGCCACCCCCCGGATCGGCTACCGCGAGGTCGCGGACCCCAAGGCGGGCAAGCACGGCGAGTTCTTCCTCGCCGGTCACATGGAGCTCGCCGCCCAGCCGTTCCTGGGCCTCGGCGGCGAACTCTTCGTGGAGCTGGACAGCCCCTGGTGGTCCCCGGTCCCCGACCACCGGTGGGACTGGCCCTTGTTCCAGCGGGAGTACCCGCTGCCGGGCGAGTTCGGGATCGGGGCCGACGTGGAGCACGTCGTGGGCTCGGGGAAGGTGCCCGAAGTGACCTTCGGCGAGGTGGACTTCGCCCCGGAGAAGTTCCTGTCGGACCTGGTCGGCGACCGACTGCCCGCGAAGACGGCGACGGACGAACCGAAGCGCGGCAGCTGGTCGGACCCGGGAGGCGCGGCGCCGCCGGTTGCCGGGGCGGGCAAGGCGGCGGGGGCCACCCGTCCGGCCACCCCGCCGCCCACCGCCAAGGGGGCCGGTGCCACCCCACCCCCGGGGACGAAAGCAGCCGGGGCGAAACCGGCCGGGACGAAAGCGGCCGGGACGAAAGCGGTCGGCGCGAAGGCGGGGCCGGACGCGCCCGTCGTGCCCGCGTCCGCCGTCCAGGAACGCTGGCTCACCGGCCTCAAGGCGCTCGGCGAGGTCGCCGCGAAGTCCCACCGCGACCCGTACGACGCGGTCGAACTCCGGGACGCCCTCGCCGGCATCAAGAGGACGCACGGCTTCACCGCACTGGAGGCCGAACTCCACGGCCACGCCTGGCAGATCACGGCCTCGATGAACCCCACGACGCACAACATCCCGCTCGTGGAGGCCGACACCGCGGCGAAGCCGACCGCGGAGGTGCCCGTCCCGGACGACGAGGAGGCCCGCGTCCACCTGGCGGCCCTCAACCGGAGGATGGAGGCCGTCGGAGCCGGGAAGGTGGGACAGGGCAGCACCCCGGTGGAACGGGCGATCCTCCGGGACGCGTATCCCGACATCGCCCCCGCCCTGGTCACCCGGGGGATGGTCATGGTCCACATCAGAGAGCTGGACGCCCGCAAGGCCAACGGCGTCAAGCAGGACCTGATCGACGCCGAACGCGCGAAGAAGCGGGAGCGGGCCGGCCGGTCGGTCTACGACACGCTGGAGGACACCAAGGTGCCCGCGACGCACCGCACCGCGACCTACCAGCGGGCCGGTGGCAAGGACGAGTACGGCGCGAACCCCGTCCCGCGCGCGTCCTGGAGCGTGGACCACGTCGTGGCGAAGAAGGAGTTCGCCGAGATCCCCGACGTCGCACGGCTGCACCACGAGGAGCGGGTGGAGCTGGTGCACCAGCCGGGCAACCTGCGCATGCAGGCCAAGGGCCCCAACTCCTCCCGCCAGGAAGTGCCCTGGCCCCAGTGGGCCGGAGCCCGCAAGTGGTACCCGCAGGAGCGCATCAACGAGGCCATCAAGTGGTACCACGAGGCGAAGACGCTGCTGCTGGGGCAGATAGCCAAGATCCTCGGCAGACGCCGGGGATGAGGCCCTCCGTGGCGGGACCCCTCGCCACGGCCCGCCGGAAACGTTGCGGTGACGGTCCGTGCGGAGCATGGAGGGCATGGCAGCAATCGACGCCCTCACCTCCGCCCCCGGCGGCTACGGACCGGGAGCACCATCCGCAGGCGAGACCTGGACCGGGACCGGGATCCGGTTCCCGCTGCGCCCCTCGGCGGCGGGCACGGCGGGAAGCGGACCGGCGCCCGGGGACCGACCCGGAGCCCCCGCCTGGCTGAGCGGGCCCGCCGTGGTCCGGCAGTCGATCGAGACGATCCTCGACACCGAGCCCGGCGAGCGCGTCATGCGGCCCACCTTCGGCTGCGGACTGCGCCGCCACCTGATGGCACCGAACACCCCGGCCACCCGCGGCGCCATCAGCGCGGAGATCAGCGAGGCGCTCACCCGTTGGGAGCCGCGGATCAGGGTCACCGAGGTCGCCGTGACCCCGGGGGAGGAGCCGACCATGGTGTGGATCGACATCGCCTACGTCCACCTCCTGGACCTGCGCCCCGACAACCTCGTCTACCCCTTCTACCTGCGATAGCGGAGGGACGGGAGCGCGCATGCCACTGATCGGCCCCATCCTCGACGACCGCACCTTCGAGCAGCTCAGGGACGAGCTGGTCAAGCGGATCCCCGTCTACGCCCCCGAGTGGACCGACCACAACGCGGGCGATCCCGGCATCGCCCTGCTCGAACTCTTCGCGCACCTCGGCGAGTCGCTGCTCTTCCGCTTCAACCAGATCCCCGACACCACCAAGGTCGCGTTCCTGCGGCTGCTGGGCGTCCGTCCCCGGCCCGCCCTGATCGCCCGCACCCTGTTGGTCCTCGACACCGAACGGCCCGCGGGCGTCCAGGTCCTGCGCGCCGCCGAAGCCCGCGCGGGCGCCGTCCCCTTCGAGACCGACAACGAGGTGGTGGCCTGGCCGCTGGAGGTCCTGGCGGTCGGGAAGACCGCGGCCCCGGCCCCGTCCGCCGACGACCCCGCGCGCGCGGCCACCGAGAAGCGGCGCCGACAGAACGCGGTGGAGGCGCTGCCGCCGGCCGAGCGCGACCGGGCCTGCGCCGGAGCGCCCGTCTCCTTCTACGTCACCACCGCCGTGCCCACCGATCCCCTGGACGGGGCCGCCCCACCGCTCGACGTCGCCGCCACCCTCGACCAGTGCCTGTGGATCGCGCTGCTGGCCAAGGACTCCGCCGACCCGCGCGAGTTGCGCGGCCGGAGCATCTTCCTGGGCGTCCTCCCCGACGAGGAACTGCCGCGCCCCTACGACCTGGTGCCCCGCACCCCCGCGGACCCGACCCGGCTGCGCGCGTCGGACCTGCTCTCGGCGCCCCCCGGCTTCCTCTGGGAGCTGTGGAACGGCCCCGTCGGCCCGTCCGCCTTCACCCCGCTCGACGTCCTCGCGGACACCACCCGCGGACTGACCGCTCGCGGCGTGGTCTCCCTCGCCCTGCCGTCCGCGTTCCCCACCCACGCCCGGGGCGCCGCGGGCGGAGCGGGCGCGGACAGCCCGCCCCCGCTCGACGACGAGAAGGCCGCCGCGCGGGTCCTGTGCTGGCTCCGGGTACGCCGTCCGGCCGGGGAGAACGACGCCATCCACCGCATCCGCTGGGTCGGGATCAATGCGGTGGGCGCCCTGCAGGCCCGTACCGCCACGCCCGAACTCCTCGGCACCGGCACGGCCGACGCCGACCAGGCCTTCCGCCTCACCCAGCGCCCCGTGGTCGCGGGCAGCGTCCGCCTGGAGGTGGAGGAGGCCGACGGCTGGCTGCCCTGGACCGAAGTCGAGTCCTTCGCCACCAGCGGCCCCCTCGACCGGCACTACACGCTGGACGCCGAAGCGGGCGTGGTCCGCTTCGCCACGCGCGGCCGACTGCCCCGGATCGGCGAGCGGATCCGGGTGCTCTCCTACCGGTACGGCGGCGGTTCCGCGGGAAACGTGGCGGCCGGGGCGATCGACTCCTTCACCGGGGTCGCCGGGGTGAAGGTCACCAACCCGCTCCCCGCCACCGGGGGAGCCGATCCCGCCTCCCTCGCCGACGCCCTGGACGCCCTGCCCGCCGAGGTGCACCGCCGCGACCGGGCCGTCACCGCCGAGGACTTCCGGGCGCTGGCCCTCGAAGTGCCCGGGATCCGGCGCGCCGAAGCCCTGCCGCTGCTGCACCCCGACACGCCGACCCAACCCGCGGCGGGCGTCATCAGCGTGCTCGTCTTCCCGACGGAGGACCTGCGCGACCCGGGCGCCCCCCTGCCCGACCTCGCACTCCTGCGCCGGGTCGCGGCGTACCTCGATCCGCGTCGGCTGGTCACCACCGAGCTGTACGTCATCCCGCCCACCTACGTGGACATCGCGGTCTCCGTCGGCATCCGGACCCGGGAGGGCTACCAGAGCGACGCGGTGCGCCGCTGGGTGGAGCTGATCCTGCGCCAGTACCTCGCCCCGCTCCCGCCGTACGGGCCGGAGGGCGGCGGCTGGCCGCTGGGCCGGGCGGTGCGGCGCGCGGAACTGGAAGCCGTGGCCGTCCAGGTGGAGGGCCTCGCGTACATCGAGGACGAACTGCTGCTGGCCCGCCGCGCCACACCGTCCGCGACCGCACACCCGGCCGCGCCCTCGCGGGCAGGGGCGGCCGACCCGGTGTGGACACCGATGCCCCTCGTCCCCCTCCGGCCGTGGGAGGTCCCCCGGCTCGGCGCGATCACCGTGGTCACCGGCACCCCGCTGCCCGTCGGCGCCGGCTACGGCACCCCCGCGCCGCCCCCGGGCGACCCCGTCATCGTCCCCCTGCCCCCGGAGGTGTGCTGATGTACGCGGACCGGACGCTCGGCCTGCTCGCCGACGCGGATCAATGGGCGCGCTGCGCCCACGAATCGACGGCGCTCCTGGACGAGGGCGGGGTCTGCCTGGCCTGGGAGCCCGAGCCGGAACGAGGCCCCCCACCGGCCGGGCACGGGCCCGCCGGGCTGGCCTTCGACCGGTGGGGCCGCGCCTACCGGTCGCACCCCAGGACCGGCCGGGTCGAAGCCCTGCCCGCCGCGTGCACCGGGCCCGCCGCCGACGCCGCGCACCAGCCGCCCGGCACCCTGTGCGTACCGCGCGGACTCGCCGTCGACACGGCGCAACGCCTCTACATCGCCGAATCCGGCGCGGGCGCCGTCCAGGTGGTCGACCTCTGGGCCGAACGGCCGCTGCGCCGCGTCCCGGTCCGCGACGCCGCCCGGCCGCACCGGCGGCCGCTCGACCTGACCGCCCACTGCGGCGCCGTCGTCGCCCTGCTCACCCGGCCGGTCGGCCTCGTCGTCCTGCGCGGGCGCCGGGACCCGCGGCCCGGGCCCGTGCTGCGCCCACCGGCCGGGGCCGCGGGCCTGCGGCCCACCCGGATCGCCGACCACGCCGGGCAGGTGCACGTCCTGTGGACCGGACCCGGCGGCGGCCGGGCCGTGCTCGCCCGGGCGGACGGCTCCCGACCGCTCGTCGTGCCCGATGCCGGTGACCTCGACTTCACCGCCGAGGGCACCCTGGTGGTGGCCCGCGGCCCGGGCCGGCCGCTGCGCCTCTTCCGCCCCGACGGCGCCTCCTGGGCCGAGATCGAACCGCTGCGCGCCCCCGGTTACGACGGCGGGGCCCTGACCGTGGCCCCCGACGGCCGGATCGCCTTCACCACCGCCGACGGCATCGCCCGTACCGCGGGACCCGCCGCCCGCTACACCCCCACGGGTCGGGTCGTCTGCTACCGGCTGGACGCCGCCGAGTACCGCACCCGCTGGGGGCGGGTGTTCCTCGACGCGTGCGTCCCGCCCGGCACCGACCTCCGGATCAGCTGCCTCACCAGCGACGAGGACACCGTCCCCGACCCGCTGCCGCAGACGCCTCCGGTCCGGGGCGGGCGGGTCGTGCGCCACCCCGAGCTCACCCCGCCGCTGCCCTCCGCCGACCAGGTCGCCGCCCATCTCCCCGAACGCGCACCGCTCTTCCGCCGCCCGACGGGGCGCGAATGGCCCTGGGCGCAGATCGCCCCCGACGACGGGTACGACACGTACGAGGCCCCCGTCACGGCTCCACCCGGCCGGTACCTGTGGATCGTGCTCCACCTGACCGGAACCCTCCGCCTCACCCCCCGCGTGCGGGGGCTACGGGTGGAGCGGCCCGGCCACCGACTGCCCGGCCGGCTCCCCCGGGCCTGGAGCCGGGACGAGGGCGACGCGGACTTCCTCCAACGGTTCCTCGCCCCCGCCGAAGGCCTGCTGCACGAGTGGGACGGCCGGGCCGCCGAACGCACCCTGCTGCTCGACCCGGACGCCACTCCGCGAGAAGCCCTCGGCTGGTTGGCCGGGCTGTTGGGACTCGCCCTCGACCGGCGCTGGCCCCTCGCCGCCCGGCGCGCGCTGGTCGCCCAGGCCTACGACCTCTTCCGCATCCGCGGCACCGTGGCCTGCCTCGAACGGATCCTGCGCCTCTACCTCCCGCTGCCCATCAGCGTCGTGGAGAGCTGGCGGCTGCGCGGGCTCGGCGGGGCCGTGCTCGGCGCCGGACCCGGCGGGCCGCCCGCCCCCGCGGTCGGCGGCGCCGCGAGCACCTCGGGAGCGCTGGGCCGCTTCACCGTCGGCGGCACCCGGCCCGGCGAGGACGGATACACGGCCACCGCACACCGGTTCAGCGTGCTGATCCCCGCCGAACTCGGCGCGGAACAGCTGGAGGTGGTCCGGGCCGTCGTCGAGGCCCACAAGCCGGCGCACACCCTGGTCGACATCTGCCCGCTGGGCGCGGGGATGCGGATCGGCCGTACGCTCCACCTCGGACTGACCTCCGTCGTGGGCCCCGGCGCCGCCTGGGGCCCCGCCGTCGTCGGCGGCGTCCGGATCGGGGACGACGGCATCGTCGGCGTGCCCGCCGTCGGCGCGCGCGTCGGCGAGACCTCCATCGCCGGGGCGGTGAGGGTCGGATGACCCCCGCCGCCACCCCGCCCGCCCCCGCCGCTCCGCCCGAGGACGCGGACCGGTCCGTCCTCGTCGTCGACCGGCTCTCGGTCATCCTGCGACCGGCCGCCGACTCGGGCGCGGCCGATCCCGGACGGCTGCGCGGTCCCCTGCGGCACGCCCTCGGGGGCGGCCTCGAAGCGGCCCTGCGGGCCCTGGACCTGCCGCCGGGCCGCTGGTGCCTGCCCCGCCTCGACCTGACCGTGCCCCTCGACCTGGCCCGCCCCGACCCCGCGCTCGCCCGGGCCTGGTCCGAGGCGGTCGCGGCCGCGATCGAGGAGACCGTCCGGGAGGCCCGCCCGGGCACCTTCGTGCACTACCGGCACGACGGGGAGGCATTGGCCGACGCCGTCGCCGGGCTCGCGACCGGCCGCACCGCCCGGCTGTGGGCCTGGCGGCAGACCGGCATCCTGCGCGCCGGGGACCCGGACCCGTCGCTCGCGCCCGGCCCCGCGATCCTGGCCGCCCTGGACCGGCACCCCCGACAGACCCCCGCCGCCCTGCTGCGCGCCGCCGAGCGGGCCGGACTCGCCGCCCTGGACCGGTCCCTCGGCCGAGCCGGTTGGCAACTGCTGGCCGCGCGGCTCACCCCGGACGCCGCCTGGACCGCACCCGCCGCCGCGGTACGGGCGACCCCCGCCGGAGCGCCGGACCGGGCGGCCCGCGCCCGCGCGACCGCGCTCGCGACCGCCCTGGCCGCCGCCTCGCCGCTGGCGGAGCTGATCAGGTCGTCCCGGCTGCGGCCCTCCGCCCCGGTACGGGCCGCGTGGGCCGTGCTGGTCGTCGCGGACACCGCCCCGGCCCTGCTCCTGCGCCCCCCGGCGCCCGGTCTGGCGGGGGAGCTCGCCGAGCGGTTGTGCGGTCCGGCCGACGCGTCCGCGGAGCACGGCGCGGACCTCGCGCCGCCGGACCCGGGCGTCCGACCCGCACCGGATCCCGCCCCGTCGCCCGCCGCCGCCCCGGTCCCCGCCCCCGCAGCGCCCCCGGCCGCGTCGGCCGATGCCGTGCGGGGCGCCGCGATCCCCGCGCCCGTGGCCGCCGCGCGGCCGCCCCTGGCTCCGGCCGACCCCGGCGCGCCCCGGCTTCCGGTACCGCCCGAGGACGACGGCTCGCGCGCGCGGGGGACCGTACCGCCCCGGTCGGCGGGCTCCGCGCCGCCGCCCGCTCCCGAGGCGGGCGCGGACACCGGCTGGACCGGCCTGCTCTTCCTCTTCGCCACGGCCGCCGGGACCGGACTCCCCGACCGGGTCCTGGACGACACCGACCTCGCCGCCCGCCCGTTGTCCTGGGTGCTCCACCACGTCGCGCGGCTCCTACTGCCCGACGCCCCCGCCGCCGACGCGGCGCTGCTCGCCCTGGCCGGGCTCGGACCCGACCGCGCCGCCACCGTCACGGCCGCCGCCCCCGCGACGTCGGCCGAGCGGGCCCGGATCGCGGAACTCGCCGCGGACTGGGCCCGCGTCACCGCCGTACGCCTGCACGGCGAGCGGGCGGGCACGACCCCCGCCGAGGCGATGGCGGCGGTGCGGGCGATGGCCCGCCGCGCCGGACGGATCACCGCCGAACCCGGCTGGATCGAGGCGACGCTGTCCGCCGCCGACACCGATCCCGTGGTGCGCCGCGCCGGACTGGACCTCGACCCGGGCTGGCTCGGCTGGCTCGGCGCGGTCGTGAGGTACCGCTATGTCTGACCGCACCAGCCGGGACCTGTCGGCGCGCGCGGCCACCGTCGCCCTCCGGCTGGCCGACCTCCTGGACCGTACGTGCAGCGCCGAGGCGGGCGGCGCGCCCTCGGCGTTCCTGCGGGCCTGGGCCGAGGGAGCCGCGAGCCGGGCGGTGATCGGCGATCCGGCCGCCCCGCTCTTCGCCACCCCCTTCGGGCGCCTGGTGGACCGGTTCGGGCTGAGCCCGCTGGAGTGCGAACTCGTCCTGCTCGCCGGGCTCCCCGAGGAACACGAGGGCCTGGCCCGGACGCTGCGCGCCATGCATCCCGGCGGCGCCCCGCACCCCAGCGTCGGCCTCGCCTGCCTGCTCACTGACCGCCCGGGCGACGACGGCGGGAACGGGGTCCCGGCCCGGGTGCTGCTGCGCAGGCTCTTCCACGAAGGCGCCGCCGTGCGCGGCGGCGTCCTCGCGCTCACCGGCGAGGGCCCCTTCCACGAACGCTCCCTCACCCTCGCCGACCAGGCGTGGGAGGCGCTGCACGGGCATCCCGCCTGGCCCGCCGCGCTCGCCCCGGTCGACCCCGGCCCGCCGGTCGCCGGTCTGGAGGCCTGGCTCGAACTCCCCGAGACCGCCCGGGCCGTGGCCGCGCTGTGCTCCGCCGAACCCAGGATCCTGCTCGTGCCGGACCGGGACGAGACCATCGCGCTGAGCCGGTGCGCGGCGCTCGCCCGGGCGGCCGGGCTCGGACTGACCGCCGCCCGCGCCCGCCCCGACGACCCCGTGGCCATGGGGCTGTTGGGGCTCCACGCGGCGCTGCGCGGCGCGGTGCCCCTGCTCATCGCACCGGCATCGACCGACGGCCGCGGTCCCGTGGTCCCCGCCCTGGACCGGCTGCCGGGCCCGCTCCTCGTCTGCGCCGCACCCGGGACGGTCCGCCCCGGCCCGCAGTGGCCCGTACTGACCGTGCCCGTCGGCCCGATCGGTGCCCGGGACCGGCGGGCGGCCTGGCGCGCCGCCCTGCCCGACGCCCCCGAGCGGGCCCCCGAGCTGGCCGCGCGCCACCCCCTCGACCCCGCGCTCACGGCGCAGGTGGCCCTCGACGTCCACAGCCGGGCCGCGCTCGGCGCGCGGGACGAGGGCGTCGAGCAGGACGTCCGCGGCGCCATCCGGGCGCGGGCCGCCGCGCTGCTGCCCCCGGGCACCCGGCTGCGCACCCCGCGCGCCCGCTGGTCCCGGCTGGTGCTCGCGGGGGAGTCCGGCCGCCAACTCCGCGACGCCGTGGCGCGCCTGCGCGACCAGGCCCTCGTCCTGGACGACTGGCGGTTGCGGGAAACGGCCCGGGCTGCCCGGGGGGTGCGGCTGCTGCTCACCGGGCCCTCCGGGACCGGGAAGTCACTGGCCGCCGAGGTCCTGGCGGCGGAGGCGGGGCGCGACCTGTTGGTCGTCGACGGGTCCGAGCTGGTCTCCAAGTACATCGGCGAGACCGAGAAGAACCTCGCCGCGTGCTTCGACGTCGCCGAGCGCACCCAGGCGGTCTTCCTCCTCGACGAGGCCGACGCGCTCTGCGCCACCCGGACGGAGGTCTCCGGGTCCAACGACCGCTTCGCGAACATGGAGACGGCCTACCTGCTCCAGCGGCTGGACCGGTTCGACGGCCTCGCGGTGCTGACCACCAACCTGCGGCAGAACATCGACGCCGCCTTCACCCGCCGGATGGACTTCGTCGTGGACTTCCCCTTCCCCGACGCGGACGGACGCCGTCGGCTGTGGGAGATCCACCTGCCGCCCGGCCTCCTGCACCCCGAGGTCGACCTCGCCGCGCTCGCGCGGCGCTGTCCGGTACCGGGCGGATGGATCCGCAACGCCGCCATCGGCGGCGCCTTCCGCGCCGCGGACCAGGGCAGAGCGATCGACCAGGACCACCTCCTCGACGCGATGCGGCGCGAGTACGCGAAGGCCGGCCGGCCGTTCCCCGGGGGCGGCCCCGACCCGGGCGGCCCGCCCCCGGACCGCCGGGCCGCGACCGCCCTGGCCGCCGCCGAACCGACCGCGCCCGTCGAGGAGTCCGATCGGCGCAGGTCCCCGCAGGAACCCCCTCAGGAGGAGAGATCATGACGGCGCTCGGCACCGGCAGCACCAGCCCGTGCGGCTGCGGCGGCGCGTCCGCCCCCGACCCGTACACCGGCGACCCCCGCGGCACGGCCCGCGACCCCGGCCCCTGCGCCGGGGACGACGTCGGGGCGAACCCGTTCCTCGCGCTGCGCGTGGCCTTCGGGATGTTGCTGGGAGAGGACGACTTCCGCGTCCTGATGGGCAATCCGCGCGGCAAACAGATGCTGCACAACGCCTGGCTGCACGGCCCCGGCGTGGTGTGGGGCCTGGGCGTGCGGCGCGACGGCGGGGAACTGCGCGTGGTGCCCGGACTCGCCGTGGACGGGCTCGGGCGCGAGCTGAGCCTGGAGACGTCCTGGTGCGTCTCGCTCACGGACTGGGCCGCGGCCTGGGCCGCACGCCACCCGGATCCCGCTCCGGCACCACCCGACCCGGAGCCCGGCGCGCCCGCGCAGCCCCCGCCCTGCCCTCCCGCGGCCAGGACCGTCGAGGCGTGGATCCTCGCCGAGTTCGCGACCTGTCCCGACCGGCCCGTGCCCGCACTCGCCGACCCCTGCGACGTGACGCGGCGCCACGACGACTTCTCCCGGATCGTCGAGACGGCGCGGATCACGATCCGCTCGAAGGCGCCGGCCCCCTGGCGTCCGTACCACCGGGTACGGGTCCTGCTCGGGTTGGACGAGGTCCTGCCGGGCGACCGGGCGGGCGAGGAGGCCCGGCGCGCCGCGGCCGAGGTGGCGCGGGTCCCCGAGGCGCGCCGCGCCCCGGCCCTGCTCGAAGCCTTCCGGCGGCTCGCCGCGCTGGACGCCACCGCGCAGGCACCGGAGCGGGCGGAGGGCGACGCGTGCGCGCCCGGGGCCCCGGTGACGGAGGACCACGCCGCGGTGGTGCTGGCCCGCCTCACGGTGGAGGTCACGCAGTACGAGGAGTGCGTCCGGATCGGCGCCGTCACCCTGGACGCGGGGGCCCGTACCGCCCTCCTGCCGACCACCACGATCCAGGAACTGCTGTGCGCCCTGGCCCCCGGCCTGATCGGGGCCCCCGCGGCGCCGGACGCCGGGGGGCCGCGGCTGGTCCCGGAGTCCCTCACCTGGTCGCGGGAGCACACCGTGCTGAGCTTCGACGTCACGGCCCCGCTCGCCCCGGGGTCGGCCGAACCGGAAGGGGTGGAGATCAGCTCGCTGTCCGACGCCGGGCGGGGCTGGGCCGACGACGAGGTCGCGGGGATCCGGATCTCCACCGACGGCCACCGGGTGAAGGTCGACCTCGACCAACGGCCCGCCTACGAGACCGTCCGCATCCGGGTCCGCGGCACCGGCTCCAAGCCGCTCTACGGGAAGGACCCGGCCGTGCCGTTCGCCGGGGTGGTCGGGGGGCCGCCGGGCACGGCCGACGAAGGGAACGACGCCATCATCACCGTACGTCTGCCGCGCGTATCGGCGACGGGGAGGAACGAGGCATGACCGTCACCGAGGGCACGCCCCCGTCCCCCGCCACGACCCCGCCCGCCCCGCCGGTGGGACCGGTCGCCGCCGGACCCGGTTCCCCGGCGTCCGACGGCACCCCCGCGACGGCGGGCGGCGGCATCGACCGGCTGACCGCCTTCGACGGCCTGTTCCTGCGCGCCGAACACCTCAACCGGATCCAGGACTACGCCCGCGAGCTGGCCCTGGCCGTCGGCGAGGCGGGCGGTCCCGGCGTCGCCGAGGGGTACGAGGTCAGCGTCAAGGACGCCACCTTGCGCGTCGGCGGCGGGCTCGCCGTCGCCCCCGACGGCCGCCCGCTGCGCTCGCAACGCCTGATCACCCTCCCGCTCGGCGGCCTCGCCCCCGGACCCAACGCCTTCTGGTACGTCGAGGTCGTCCCCGCCTCCTGGCCCTACGGCGAGGCCCCGGTGCAGGGCAGCTACTGCGACGACCCCTGCTCCGGCGCGGGCACCACGCGCAGCCCCTACGGCGCCGAGGGCGTGCGGATCCGGCTCACCGAGGCCGCCGAGCCCGGACTGGACAACCGGCCCGCGGACCACCGGCGCAACTGGCTCGCCTCCCGCCTCTTCGCGGCGGAGCGCACCGAGGGCTCCGCCTGGCCTTACGGACCGGGCGCCGCCGACCTGCCGCGGAACTGGGCCCCGCCCACGGTCACGGGGAAGGCCAAGGGGGTCAGGCTCGCCGTGCTCAGCCGCGCCCCGGGCACGGCCGCGGCCTGGGAGGTCGACACCTGGACCGCCCGCCGCGAGCGCGGCGCGCCCCCGCCGTACCGGTACTGGCAGGCGCGGACGGGCATGCGGCCCTGGGACGTGTTCATGGCCCAGATCCTCCAGTTCCAGTGCCAGCTCGCGGAGTTGACGGCCGCGAGGGCGGCGCCCCGCACGGACCTCCAGCCGCTGCTGGAGCAACTGGCCCGGCTGGGGCGGCAGACCTTCCTGCAGAGCCACACCAAGGAGCAGCTGGGGCGGGAGTTGGGTCTGCTCGTCGAGGGCATCGACGCGGGGCTGCTGTGGGGCCCCGGAGCGGCCGACGTGCCGGAGCCGGAGACCCTGGAGGGGCTCGGGATCACCGAACTGCCGCCCGCCGGCTATCTGCCGCTGGCCCCCGAGGACGGCGGCGGGAGCGATGACGCCGCCCCCCAGACCTCCCCGACCTTCCCGTCCGCGGCCGCGCTCGGCCGGATCGAGGCCTTCCTCGGGCCGCAGGTGGACGTGCGGTACTGCTGGTGCGGCACGGCCGATGTCGCCCGGGCCGTGCAGGAGGCCCAGCACCGCGACCGGATCCCGCTGGACCGCCCCGCCGCCGTCGACGTCCTGGTCCCGGCCGACGAACAGGGCCGCCCCCTCACCAACTGGGTCGCCTTCGTCAGGCGGGAGCGGCGCTCCTGCTACAGCCCGGGGGAGGTGACCGGCGCGGCAGCCGGGACCCACCCGACCGAATGACCTGTAGCAGTCGGTGACTGATCCGTGACGCAGTGCACATAGTATCCATGGCGGGCTTTCTAGCAGGGGGACCGCCTATGAATACGCCGAGCACGTTGCATACGACGAGTACGTTGACCACGCAGTTCCGCGAGTCGGTGGCCCGGGTACCGGGGCAAGGGGACACACCGACCCTCCATCTCATCGGTGGTCCGCGCGTGGTGCACCGGGGGAGACGGCTGGACGTTCCGGAGGGGAGCAAGCGGCTGCTGGCCTTCGTGGCCCTCAACGGGGGCCGGGTCGAGCGTCGGCACGCCGCGGGCACGCTGTGGCCGTCCGGCGACGACCTGCGCGCGGCGGGCAACCTCCGCTCGGCCCTGTGGCGGCTCAAGGCCGCCGGGATCGACCTGCTCGACTCCGACAAGTGCTCGCTCGCGATGCGCGAGCACACCGTGGTCGACCTCTACGTCCTCTACGGCTGGGCGGGACGGCTCATCGGCGGCACCGCCACCGGCGAGGACCTGTCCGCGCTCAAGTGGCGTACGGACGCCCTCGATCTGCTGCCCGGCTGGTACGACGACTGGGTGCTGCTGGAGCGGGAGCGGGTCCGGCAACGCCTGCTGCACGCGCTGGAGGCCTTGAGCCGCCAGCTGGGTCGGGCCGGACGCCATGCGGAGGCGGTCGAATCCGCGCTCGTGGCCGTGGGCGCCGAGCCCTTGCGCGAGAGCGCCCAGCGGGCCCTGATCGAGGCCCACTTGGCGGAGGGCAATCTGATCGAGGCGATGCGGACCTACGACGCCTACCGCGAACTGACGCGGCGGGAGCTGGGGGTGGATCCGGGACGTGAACTGTCCGAGCTGATAGCGCGGTTCTGCCGCACCGCCACCCCGCGCCTGCGGACCAGGCAGGCGGCCGGCCACAACTGACCCGCCGCACCGCCATGCCCGCCCTCCCGCGCGGACCGAACCACGGCGCGGGAGGGCGGGCGGGAGGGGCGGTTGACGGCCCCTCGGGACCACCCCTCGGTGTGGTCGAGATCCGGGCCGGTGGCAGGATGGCCCCGTGACCTGTGATGATCCCGCCGCCCTGCTCGCCATCGGCCAGGGCCGTGCCCGCGAACTGACCGACTCCACCCGATCCGGCGAGGGGTACGAGGTCTTCACCCAGGCCGAAGCCGTCTTCGGACCGGTGGAGGTGGCACGGGCCGAATTCGCCTCCCGGCTGCACTTCGCCGCCAAGGTGCTCGGGCGGGACGCGTACGCCGACCGGGTGGCCGCCGCCGAACCGGGCCTGCCCTGGCGGACGGTGTGGGCCTGGTGGCGACCGGTCGGCGCCCACCGCTCCGCGCCGAACCTGAGCGGGGACCGGTCGGCCACGGTCTTCGATCCGGTGGCGGAATCCGCCGACGGAGGACCCCTGTTGGCGCTCTGGTCGCTGTGGACCGCGCAGCGCTGGTTCGACCTGGAGACCGGAGCGCCCCGCCCCGCACCCGCGGCCGGGGAGTTCGCGGAGCGCAAGCAAGAGGCGCCGGACGACGGGCCGTTCCTCTTCGACACGGACGAGGACGCGTGGGCCCTCCAGTGCCCGGGCACGTGGGAGGAGCCGGTCCCGCTGGGCGGGGGCCGCTTCCTGCTCGTCGAGGCGCGGGGCATCGCCGTCGTGGAGCGCAACGAGGCCGCGGTCGAGGCGGGTTGGCCGACTGGCGGCGCCGCTCACGACTCCTGGGAAGGGGCCACCGCGACCCCGTGGTTCGTGGCCCGCTCCCCGGCGGACGCACCCCTGGACGCGGCGCGCGTGGACGCCGTCTTCGGTGACCTGGTGATCCGGCTGCCCGAGCAGCGGTTGCCCGCCGCGCTCACGCACCGGCCCACCCGGGACCTCCTCACCGCCGTGGGGCTGCCCCGGCGCTGGGCGGGCGGAGTGAGCGGCTTCGAACTCGCCTTCGGCGAGCAGGAGTCCTGGACGGGGGAGGTGGACGAAGCGGGGCTGCTGCACCTCGGCACCTTCGAGTTCGGCTACGCCGACGAGGGACGGGTCCTCCTCCACCCGGAGACGGGCGCCGTCTCCCTGACGCGGGGGGACCCGGACGACGACGCGCCGCCCGCCCCGTTCCCCTTCGCGCGCGACACGGAGACCTTCCTGTGCCTCCTGGAGGCCGTGTACCGGTTCATGGGCGCGTGCTGGGACCCGTATCCGGTGGAGGACGGGCACGCCGACTTCCTCGCCGAGGTGTCCGCCCGCGAAGCGGACGCCCTCGACGAGGCGAGTCCCGGCGGGGACGCCTGGGGGCACCTCTTCGCGTCCATCACCGAGCTGGGCGTGGACGGCTACTGATCACTCGTACTCGGTGCCGCCCTTGCGCGTCAGGTAGGCGGGGCTGACCGCCTTGGCGATGGCCCGGCCGCCCACCACCGGGCTGTACCGCTCGGTGACCGGCCGGATCACCACGCCCTCCCGCAGGTGGAGGGTGCGCCCGGAGACGGTCTCCCGGCCCGTGGCCAGCGCCAGCACGGCGTCGGGGTCGTACGGCCCCTCGTACAGCCGGGGTACCAGCGGCAGCTCGCCGTCGAGGAGCGCGGAGGCGGGGTCCAGCCACCGCACCTGACCGTCGATCTCCGCCGAGACGTCGAAGACGGCGAAGCCGAGCAGCTCGCCGCGCCCGTCCGCCCCGTACGTCAGGTCCTGCACCCCCGCCCCGAAGACCTCGCCGAAGATGCCGACCCGGGTCGCGCCCAGCCGCTCGGCGAGCCGGGCCGCGACGGCGGGCACGTCGTGGGAGCGGACGGCCCGCCAGTACAGGTTGCGCGGATCCTCCACCAGGGCCAGCCCCCTGGCGCCGTGGCCCTTCGAGGAGACGTGGGTCCGGCCGTCCTCGACGACGTGGGTGGTCAGACAGGCGGTGCCGTGCAGCTTCTCGGTGAGCACGACCGGCTCGCCGGGGGCGAAGAGGTCCGGGTAGCGCTGCAGGTTCTCGATGTCGACCCACGGCAGCAGGTCCGGCGCGGCCTCGACCGTGCCGTTCATCCTGGTCGGTATGGGCGGCGACCACTTGGTGATGCCCAACAGCTCCGCGAAGTCCGTCCCCTCACCGGCCGCACGGGACAGGTCCACGTCCGCCAGCGCCGCCGGTCGGCACACGATGCCCTGGGAGAGCTCGCCGCGCAGCCTGACCGCCTTGACCCGGTCCGCCGTGCTGCCCGAGAGCCGTCCGGTCAGCCCGAGCTCGTCGATCAGGGCGGCCGGGAGGACCGCCTGCTCCGGGATGTACACCGCGAATTCGCCGGTCCGGTAGGCGCCCTTCGCGACGACGGCGCGGTACAGGCCCACCTGGGCCAGTTCGAGTGCATCGGCGTTCGGATGGGTGTGGACGGTCAGGGGTTCGGCGGTGACGCGCAGCGTCGACATGTCAGCTCTCCTCGGATGCGGTTCTCATCGCAGGTCACTCTCGGCGACCGGAATTTCCGTGGGCCAGCGGATATCGGTCTGCTAGCCTCGCCGGCCGCACGAACCCCCCTCACCTCGCCGGACACCGGTCGCGGGCTTGCGGACCGATCGGGTCCAACCGGCAGAATCCGGCACCGGCGTTATCAGGGCGCAACCAGAGAGAGACTCACACCGGGCGGCACAGCGGCCCGACAGGCGCATACTGGTGACAATGACAAAGTCAGCCGGAACCCGGCGCCACCTGCCAGCAAGCCCGTTCAAGGCCGCGACCGCTCCGCCACTCAGGGTGTTTGCCGTCGGCGACCGGGTCACACACGATCAGCACGGCCTCGGCCGTGTCATCGCGATCGAGGACGGAATCGCGGTTCTCGTCGATTTCGGCTCGTCGCGCATGCGGATCCTGAGCCCGTACACCAAGATGACCACTCTTTGAGACGGTGAGGGTCGGCGGAGGCGTGGCCATCAACCACGCCTCCGTCCGCTCCCACCCGATCCCGGCATCTCCGAACCACGAAAGGCGGCGCGCCCCCATCGACGCATCACCGCTGTTCTCCGCGCCGGAAACGGCGCGGACCCACGTCAGCACGCCCGCATCGCGGCTCCCGGCGACGACGAACCCCTTCATGGCCCCTGATTTCGGCCCAGAAGACCCGTTTTCGGACACGAATACGGCCCATGGCGGCGGGGAGCAACTGAGCGACCCCTTCACCCCCTCGGCCTAGCCGCTCTCCGCGCCTCGCTGACCGGGGACGACGTCCCCGCGCAGCGGCACGTCGATGACCGCCCACAGCCGGTGGCCGTCCGGATCCGCCTCGGATCCGCAGCCGCGCAGGCCGGGAAGGTCGGCCACCCCTCCCAGCACGCCCGTCTGCGCCTGCGTGCGGGCACCGGCGAGGTGGCTGAGCACGGCGACGCAGACCTGCCCCTCCACGGCCGCGAGGTGCAGGCTGATCCGTCGCCCGCCGTCCTGGACGGCGGCCGCGACCAAGGCCGAGACCACCGCCCCCACCCGGTCGGGGTCGGGGAGGTAGCGCCACGCGGTGAGTCGGTCGACGACGAGCCGCCGGACCCGGGTCGCGGCCCAGGGCCGCGCCTCCAGGGCCCAGTTCGCGGCGCGCTGGTTCACCACGGTGAAGACGCGCTCCGGGCGGGGTGACTCGACCGGTCTGCGCGGCGGCGGGGGCGTGCGCGGCGGATAGTCGGGCCGCCGCTCGGCCGTGTGCTCCGTACGGCCGATGGGCACTGGCAGTGTCACGGTGACCCTCCCCTGTGAGGCGCGGGCGGGCCGGGCCGCCCGGCGCACATGCTAGGCCGCGGCCCCCCGCACCGGGGCCCGCCGGCGCGCACGTCACCCGTGCGAGTGGCACAGGTGGCCGTGCAGAGGTGCTTGCCGAGTGCGCGGGTGACCTTGCACAGTGGGCGCCATGAATCCGGCCGATCTCTTCCAAGCCTTCGCCCGTACCCGCGCCTCGCTCGACGGAGCCGAGGTGACCTTCTGGTGGTCCGGCAACGTCTTCGCCTGGTCCCCCGACCAGCCCTACCGGCGGGTCTTCGGCTTCGAGGGGGTGAACGTGGCCCGCCTCGTGCCCACGGACACCGGTTACGAACTGCTGACGCGCGAGGCCGCCTTCTACCTGGACCCCGACACCCGGGAGATCCTGGAGACGTGGGAGAAGAAGCCGGTCGTCCACGTCTGGAACGATCCGGCCAACCAGCGGTGGCGGCCGTTCCCCGTCCCGCTGACCCGGCTGGGCGACCAGGTCTGCTTCAGCCTGGAGATCCCGCTCGCCTACCCGTCCCCGCTGCCGGTCGAGCGGTTCCCGGACCATTCGGCGGACGACACCTACCGGGCGCTCGAACTCTTCCAGTTCTTCGCCCCGGAATCCGTCCTGGAGACCGACGCGCCGAGCGTCCCGGCGACGATGTCGTGGACCCGGCAGTCGCCGTGGCTGCCCTGGATGGAGCAGGGGCGACGCCCCGGTGGTCTCACCTTCCACTGCGGCGGCCGCAAGCTCGGCTCCTACGCCGAGGTGCCCGAGCGCACGCGCGCGTACATCGCCGCGCACCACCCGGAGTTCGCGCACGCCCCGGACGCGTGGAGCGAGCCGAACGAGACCAGCTGGACCTACTTCCGGCGGCTCAGAGACCGGGGCGAGCTGTGATCCTCACGGTGCCGACCGCCCTGCACGGCTACCCCGGGGTGGCGTTCGGCGGGTACGTGGCGGGCGTACTGGCCGGGCGGGCGGCCGCCAAGACCGTACGGGTGGACTTCCGGCGGCCGACGCCCACCGGCGTCCCGCTCGGCCTCGCCGAGACCGCGGACGGCGGGAGCGAGCTGACGAACGGGGTCCTGGTGCTGGCCGTGGCCACGCCCGTCGAGACGGACGCGGAGGCTCCGGTGGCGCCCACCTGGGACCAGGCCCGGGCCGCGGCCGAGGCCTACCGCGCGGCCCCGCCCGAGGAGGTGGCCGACTGCTTCGGCTGCGGACTGGGCCGGACGCCGGACACGGGGCTGCGGCTGCACTGCGGGCGGGTGCCGGGCCGTGATCTGGTGGCCACCGCCTGGACCCCCGGGGCCGGGCTCCTCGACGCGGACGGCGCCCTGCCGCCCGAGCTGGTGTGGGCCGCGCTGGACTGCCCGGGGAACGCGGCCGGCCGGCTCCTGGGCACCCAGCGGGCCGGGGCGGTGACGGCCTCGCTCACGGCGCGGCTGTCGGGCCCGGTCCCGGCCGCCGCGGGGCTCGTCTCGTACGCCTGGCTGCTCGGCGAGTCCGGTCGCAAGCACCGGGTGGGCACGGCGCTGGCCACGGCCGACGGCGAGGTCATGGCCGTGGGCGAGGCGCTGTGGGTGGACCCCCGCAGCTAGGCCGTCTCAGTCCTTGATCGAGGTGATCTTCTTGGTCGCCAGATCGGCCTGGACGTGGATCTCGGTCGTGGAGCCGCCCCACGTCAAGGTGACCGTGGCGCTGGTCTTGCCCGTTCCGCTGCCGGTGGAGGTGACCTTCCACTGCGACGGCACGTTCTGCGCGCGCAGCACGCCGTTCGCGTGGTTGGTCTCCTCCCACTTCTTCAACTCGGCCTGGAGGGGCTTGGCGAGGTAGAAGGAGCGCAGCTGGTCGGCCGTCTTGCCGTCGCCGTCGTACACCGCGTCGATGTAGGCGCCGTAGAAGTCCGCGATCCGCGTGAACGCGGCCTCGGGGCTGCCGGAGACGGACGGGAGGGCGGCGGCCGCCGCCGGGGCGGCCTTCGGGGCGGACCCGTCCGCGGACGCGGAGGCGCTGGTGACGAAGGCGAAGGAGAGGGCCGCGGTGGCGGCGGTGGCCGCGAAGACGATGGCGGCGGTGCGCGTGGTCGGGCGCTGGAGCATGGGCCGTACCTTTCCCCGTTGCGAGTGCGGGCAGTGTGGTCACTGTCACTGCACCCCACGACGCGGTGGCCGCGCCGAACGGTTCTCAGGTCACCCGAAATGGCGAGAAGAGGCTGCTCTGTCCGGGAATCCGCTACCGGCACGCGTGTGCCGCTCCGGGGCCCGTAGGGACCGGAGCGGCAGCGCCCCCGCGCTCAGCGGGGACCGGGCCGTGGCCACGGGTCAGCCCGTCTTGCGGCGGACCTTCTTGTTCTTCCCCGCGCCACCCGTGCTGGTGCCGGAGATCTTGGCGCGGCTCTGGTGCGCCTGCTGGGACTGCGCGTTGCGCTCGTTGCGCTCCAGGGCCTCGCGGAACTTGCGCTTGGCCTCGGCGGCGGGGGAGGTGTCCTCCGGGGTCTCCGGGGTGTCCGCAGTGTCTGCCATGTGTCCTCCTGGGTTGATCTGAAACCGATTCAGTCTGTCAGCCCGTGCTCTTGCTGACCAGCGCGTTTCCCGAAGGGCGGCGCTCCCCAGTCTGGCACAGGACACCCCGCACCCGGCGCCGCCGTCACTTGACGAGCTTGCCCTGCGGGGTGACGGCGAACCACGTGCCGCCCACGCCCTGACCTGCGGTGTCACCGGGGTTCTGGTCGCCCGTGAACCAGTACAGGGGCCAGCAGTCGATCGCCAGCTGCTTGGTGCCGTCCGACCGGGTGTAGGTGCTGAGCAGCTTGGGGTCGACGCCCTCGACCGCCTTCGCGTCGACCGGCTGGGCGGGCTTCCACTTCTCCCCGCAGGCGCCCTCGCAGTTGGACTTCATCGGCCACGCGGTGTCCTTGGTGAAGCGGTAGAGCGTACGGCCCTTGCCGTCCCGGAGGATCGCGCCGAGCGTCTTGTCGTCCGCGGCGGAGAGGGCGGGCAGCGCGCTCGGCTCGGCCTGCTGCGGCGCCGCGGCGCCCGCCTTCTTGCCCTCCGGGGTGACGGCGAACCACGTGCCGCCCACGCCCTGCCCGTTGCTCTGGCCGGGGGCCGTGTCCTTCGCGAAGCGGTACACGGGCCAGCCCGCGATCGTGATCTGCTCCGATCCGTCCTGCCGCTTGAGGGATCCCAGGGCGGCGGCGGGGACGGCGCCCGCCGCGACGCCCTGGGCCGGGGCCGGGGGCCAGGCCTTCGCGCAGTCGCCGGAGCACGCGGAGGTCGAGGCGGGCTTCGCCGTGTCCTTGTCGAAGCGGTAGAGGGTGAAACCGGCCGAGTCCGTCACGACCTGCCCGAGCTTCGGGTCCGTACGGACCACCAGCGCGCCGGAGGCGGCTGCGGCGGGAGCCGCCGCGCCGTCGCCCTTCGCGTACGGGTCGGCGGCCCCCGACCCGGCCACCGCGGGGACCTGGGCGCCCACGGCGGCGGCGTCCGTCTTCCCGCTCGCCTGCGTTCCGCAGGCCGTCGCTCCGAGGAGCAGCGCGGCGGCAGCTCCGGCGAGGGTGAGCTTGCGCAGGTTCGTCATGACTACTCCTGTAATCCGGTGGTTCGTTGGAAACTGTCGGCACCGCAGACACGCGACCCCCCGCGGGCCGGTTCAATCCCGTGCGGAGATTTCCGCGGCGCCGCTCTCCCCGGTGCGGCCGGGCACGCGCGAAGGCGCCGGTCGGGGACCCTCCCGACCGGCGCCCTCGCGTTCGAGCGCGTGCGCACGCGTCGCCTACTCAGGCCGGCAGCGGCACGGACACGAACGACCTGCCCGCCTCGTTCTGCACCACGACCTCCTTCACGTCGGCGGGGTCGACGGCCGCGGATCCGTCCAGGGCGGCGCCCTTGCCCGCGCCGTTCTCCTGGCCGCCCACCACCCAACTGCCCGCCGTGGTGCGCGTACCGTCCCGGGCGACCACCACCAGCAGGCACCGCTCGCCCGCGGGCACCCCGGTCACCGCCGCGCGCACCCGTACCCAACGTGCGGCGGGCGTCACCTGTACGGTCATCCGCGCGCCGCTGCGCGGGTCGGTGGCCGAGGCCACTTTGGTGCCCGGTGGCGGCGGCGAGGGCGTCGCCGTGGCGGTCGGGGGCGGCGGCGGGGGCCCGTCGGCCACGTCCCGGGCGTCTCCCGCGCCGAGCCGGGCACCGGCCCAGAACACCGCCGCGAGCGCCGCGGCAACGGCCAGACCCGCGACGACGGTCCGGCGCCGGGCCCGCCCGGCCCGCTCGCCCCGCATCTGCCGCAGCGTCCGCTGGAGCAGCAGGTCGCCGCCGTCCGGGGGTCCTTCCAGGAACGCTTCCTCGGGGACTTCCCCGAGCGCCGCCTCCATCTCGCGCAACGCTGCCACCTCCTCGCGGCACCGCACGCAGCCGCTCACGTGCTCTTCGACGCGGCGGACCTCGGCCCCGTCGAGGACGCCGAGCACGTACGGGCCGAGCAGTTCCTCCTCGTGCAATTCCCGGTTCACGCCACCACCTCCTGCAGTCCGGGCCGCTGCGGCGGCCTGCCCGGTCGGTTGCCCCGTCCGCCTCGATTGTTCCTGCCTTCCCCGCCGGCGTTGGAGCCGCCGTCCCGGAACGCCTCGCGCAGTGCCTTGAGGGCGTAGTGCGAGCGGGACTTGACGGTGCCCGCCGGGATGCCGAGGACGTCCGCGGCTTCCGTCACGCTGAGCTGGCGGTAGTACAACTCCGTGATGACGTCCCGGTGTTCCGGGGTCAGCCGGTCCAGGGCGCCCAGTACGGTCATGGAGTCGACGACCGAGTCGGAGTGGTCCGGCTCCACCGGCGGGGTGGCCGCGGATCCGGAGACCTCCCGCGGTCGGGCCGCCTTGGCCCGGTAGCGGTCGGTGATGATGTTGCGGGCCACGGTGAGCAGCCAACCGCGCACCGAGCCTTTTCCGTTGACCAGGATCTCGGCGTGCCGCCACGCGCGGATGACCGTCTCCTGGACGACGTCCTCGGCGGCGGCCCGGTCCCCGGTCAGTCGGGTCGCGTAGGCGAGCAGGGCGTGGCCGTGCTCCTCGTACACCGACCTGATCAGTGCCTCGTCGGTCGAGCCCCGCCGACCGCGGGGCCACAGTGGTCCGGCCATCTCACACCCTCTCCGTCTTCCTCGCGTGCGTGGTGCGGTCCGTACACGCCGCACGGAGGGGCCCGGTTCATGTGGCCCGCGTCACACCGCGGGCCACGGGCGGTGCTCAGCAGTGGCGGCCGCCGTTGAGGCACGCCACCACCTGCGCCATCGCGGCGTCGGTCATCACGTCGACGAACATCGCGTGGTCCGTCCGGGGGCTGTGCCGCTGCTCGGGGAAGGAGTCGAGGGCGATGGCCGCGCCCGGGGGCACGTCGTAGGCGAGGGAGATCCGCAGGCGCGGCACCGGGAAGGTGCCCTGCGGGCAGATCCCGCCCGCGCCGGGGAACGACAGGTGCGAGCGGTGGTCGAAGGAGGCCGTGTCCAGGCCGTTCCAACAGCTGGGGAAGACCAGGGTGCGGGTGAGCCGCTCGCCCGTCGGGCAGCGGGGGTAGCGGGTGGTGGAGCGGTCGGGCGAGCCCGAACAGCCCCAGCGGGCCCGCACGTCGGCCTCGTCGCCCGCCGTCGCGGCCACCGGGTCGCCGGTCATCGCGCGCAGGAAGCGGGGCATCGGGACCACCTGGCTCACCGGGTTGCCGGAGAACTCCACGGACACGCTCGCCTCCGGCAGGATCGCGCCCGCGTTGCCGTGGCCCGCCGCGTTCTCCCGGGGCCGCGTGGCGGGCCGGTCCGGCAGGCGCAGGACCGGCCAGTAGTAGGTGGAGCGGTCCCCGCCGCGACAGCTGGTGGGGGCCGCGGCCAGGGTGTCGTCCGTGGACATCGCGTCCGTGGAGAGGTTGCCGACGTACGCGTGCGTGTGGTGCGCGCCCGCGCGCAGGCCGGGGGAGACGACGAGGTTGTCCTCGTTGTAGTGGCCCTCCTCGTCGCGGCCGCAGTCCACCCGTACCGTCCCGGCGGAGCCGCCCGGTCCGGTCGGCGGGGGATCGGCGGGCCCGGGCGGTACGTCGCGGAGGTCCACGAAGTCGCCGTCCACCGGGCCGGAGCGCGTCGGGCCGGAGTGCGTCGTATTGGAGTGCGTCGTGCCGGAGCGTGCCGTGGCGGCGTCCGCGGAGCGCGCCGCGTCCGCCGCCCGCGTGGCCCCGAGGACGGCGGCCGTGAGCCCGCCGCCGAGCAGCAGGCAGATCAGCAGCGCGAAGAGGCGGCGTTCGTTGCCCATGGGGTCACGGTCGCCGCCCGCCGCCGGTCCGGTCAACCACGTCTCACGAGCGGGACGCCGGACCCCCGGACGGGGGGCGAGGGTGCGGTGGCAGGGGGTGAGCAAGGGTTTTCCCCGTATCGAGTTCATCCCGGCGTTGCCTACTGTCTGCCCACCGGCGGTCTCGTCCGAGTCGAACATCCGCCCCGCCAACCCCACTTGGCGCGGCGCTCTGCGGCTCGACGCTTCCCCGGTACCGCCGGTACCCCTCCTCGTCGACGCGGGCGGGGTCACGACGAGCGGTGGTGGCCGGGGCGTGCGGAGGAGCCCTCCCCGGCCACCACCGGCTCGTGGCGGGCCCGCCCCACACACCCCTCCCCGATCGTCCGCCCGCTCTCGCGCACCGCGCGTCCCGTACGTCCGTCCCCTCCCGCACATCGTCGTGCGGGGACCGTGCCTCCTCCCCGATGCCCACCCCCCACGCAACCTCCCACACAGCACCACACCGGTCGTCCCCGGTCTGCCGGGGACGGCCCGCGAAAGGGAACACCGTGCACGCATCCAGACGTCGACTCATATCGGTGGTGGCCATGTCGGTCACCCTGCTCGCCGGCAGCGCCACCACCTCGGTGGCCCTCGGCCGTTCGGCCGCCCCGGCCGCCCCGGCCCCCGTGGCCCCGGCCACCCAGGTCCTGCCGGTCGCTCCGGTCGAGAACCTGATCGTCGGTTACAAGTCCTCCGCCACCGAGGCGAGTTCCAACACGGCCGCGGCCGACGACGCCGTCGCCAAGGGCCACAAGAGCGGCAAGAAGACCAAGTTCGAGCGGCGCCTCGGCACCGGCGCCGCGCTGGTCAACCTCGGCGGAGCCGTGGCCCCGTCCGAGGCCGCCGGAGTGATCGCCCAGTTCCGCGCCGACCCGGACGTCGCCTACGTCGAGCCGGACTCCCGCGCCTACGCCATGGCGACCCCGGACGACACCGAGTACGCCAAGCAGTGGGACCTCTTCGAGCCCACCGCCGGCATGAACGTCCCCGGCGCCTGGGCCAAGACCACCGGCACCGGGGTCACCGTCGCCGTCATCGACACCGGCTACGTCGCCCACTCCGACGTGGCCGCGAACATCGTCCCCGGCTACGACTTCATCTCCAGCTCCAGCGCGGCCCGCGACGGCAACGGCCGCGACAACAACCCGGCCGACCAGGGCGACTGGAGCGCCGCCGGCGAATGCGGCGTCGACTCCAAGGCCAGCGACTCCTCCTGGCACGGCACCCACGTGGCGGGCACCATCGCCGCGGCCACCAACAACGGCAAGGGCATCGCGGGCATCGCCTACGGCGCCAAGATCCAGCCGGTGCGGGTGCTCGGCAAGTGCGGCGGCGCCACCTCGGACATCGTCGACGCCATCACCTGGGCCTCCGGCGGCTCCGTCCCCGGCATCCCGGCCAACACCACCCCCGCCAAGGTCATCAACATGAGCCTCGGCGGCTCCGGCGCCTGCGGCACCAGCTACCAGAACGCCATCAACGCCGCCGTCGGGCGCGGCACGACCGTCGTCGTCGCCGCGGGCAACAGCAACGCGGACGCCAGCGGCTTCTCGCCCGCCAGCTGCAACAACGTGATCTCCGTGGCCGCCACCAACCGGACCGGCGACCGCTCCTTCTACTCCAACTACGGCCCGGCCGTCGACGTCGCCGCCCCGGGCGGCGAGACCCGCCGCGCCACCGACACGCCCGGCACCGTCACCACCCCCGAGAACGGCATCCTCTCCACGCTGAACGCGGGCACCACCACCCCCGGCGCCGAGATCTACAAGCCCTACCAGGGCACCAGCATGGCCGCCCCGCACGTCGCCGGGCTCGCCGCGCTCCTCGTCTCGGCCAAGTCCTCCCTCACCCCGGCCCAGGTCGAGTCGGCCATCAAGACCAACGCGCGCCCGCTGGCCGGCACGTGCACCGGGGGCTGCGGAACGGGTCTCGCCGACGCGGCCGCCACCGTGACCGCCGTGACCTCCACGACTCCGGCCCCGGCCTACGAGAACACCATCGACGTCGCCATCCCGGACAACGGCGGCGCCGTCACCTCCGCCATCACGGTCTCCGGCCGCAGCGGCAACGCCCCGGCCACCCTCAAGGTGTCCGTCGACATCAAGCACACCTACCGCGGTGACCTCGTCATCGACCTCGTCGGCCCCGGCGGCGCCGTGGTCAAGCGCCTGCAGAACTCCTCGAGCGACAGCGGCGCGAACGTCCTCACCACCTACACCGTCGACGCCTCGGCGCTCCCGGCCAACGGCACCTGGCAGCTGAAGGTCCAGGACGTCGCCTCGGCCGACACCGGCTACATCGATTCCTGGAGCCTCGGCTTCTGAACCGGTGCGGGCGGGGTGCGCACGATCGGCCGCGCGTCACCGGTCCGGACTGACCACCCGGGCCTGACGGGCCGATAGTACGGACCAAGCCGGCCCCCGGACCTGCTGATACGGCTCGTATCGGCGGGTCCGGCGGGCTTTCCTGTCACCTGACTGATTTCTGCGTCACAATCCGGGTCCGTCCGGCGGCGGACCTCGTATTGTCGCGCTCACAGAAGCAGCACAGGAACTGGGGACCGAGAGGCTGGTGGCTGTGCGTGGCGGCGACGGGGAACGCTGACACCACCGTCGGACACGGTGAACTCATCGAGGCGGTCGACCGCGCGCTGACCACGCACGGCCGTGCCGTCCTCACCGGACCGGCAGGCTCGGGCAAGACCGAAGTACTGCTCGCCGTCGCGGCGGCCGCTTTCGGCCGCCGCGAACGCGTGCTCCGGCTCGTGCCGGAAGCCGCCGACCAGTGGATACCCGAGGCCTCCGCGGCCGCCCTGCTCGCCTCCGTCCCGCGCGCCGTCCTCGACCGCCTCGCCCCTCCCCAGCGCACCGCCATCGCCCTGCTGCGCCGCGAGGCCGACGCCCCGCGCGCCGGTCGTGACCACGTCGCCCTGCGCCTCGGCGTCGTGGAGGTGCTGCGCACCCTCGCCGAGCGCAGCCCCGTGCTCATCGTCCTCGACAACGCCCAGTGGCTCGACGCCGAGACCACCGACCTGCTGCGCTTCGCCCTGCGCCTGACGCCCCGCGGCGTCCGCGTCCTCGTCGCCGAATGCGTGCAGGGCGGCGCCCCCGTGGCCGAGACCCTGTGCGGTCCGGGCGCCCCGACGGTCCGGGTGCCACCGCTCGGCGCCGACGAGGTCGCCGAACTCCTCGTGCGCCACGGCCTGCCCGCCCGCCTCGCCGGCCGCATCCACCAGGCCAGCGGCGGGAACCCGCGCCTCGCCCTCGCCTTCGGCCATTCCCTCGCCGAGGCCCGGGACGGCGCCGCGCACCACGCCGACACCCTGCCGCTGTCCGGACAGGCCCGCGAGGTGGCCCGGCGGCTGCTCGCCGAGGCACCGGCCCGCGCGCACCGCACCCTGCTCCTCGCCGCCCTCGCGGCCCGGCCCACCACCGCCCTGCTCCGGCGGGCCGGGCGCCCCGACGCGGAGGCCGACCTGGCCGAGGCCGAACGGGCCGCGCTGGTGACCGTACGCGACGACGGCAGCGTCGAATTCACCGCCGGAGCCCTGCCCACGGCCCTGGCCGCCGACGCGGGCTGGCCCGAACGGGCCGCCGGGCACGCCGCGTTGGCCGCCGCCGTCGACGACCCCGTACAGGCCGTCCGGCACCGCGCCCTCGCCGTGGACGCCCCCGACGAGGAGCTCGCCGCCGAGATCACCGAGGCGGCCGCGGCCAGCCGCCGCCGGGGCAGACGCGCCCTGGCCGCCGAGCTCGGGCTGCTCGCCGCCGAACGCACCCCGCCGGGCCGCCCCGCCGCCGAACTGGCGCGCCTGGTCGGCGCCGCCGAGGACGCGGGCTGGGCCGGTCGCGCCGACCTCGCCCGCCGCGCCGCCCGCGCCGTCCTGGCCCGCGACGCCTCGCCCGCCGACCGGGTACGGGCCCGGCTCGCCGTCATCGACGCGGCCGGGCAGGCCCTCGCCGACCTCGACGAGACCTTCGCCTACGCCCGCGACGACGCCGCCGCGGACCCCTCGCTCCAGGCCGCCGTGCAACTGCGCGTCGCCTGGAAGCTCAACCTGAGCGACGGCGACCCGGTCCGCTCCTGCGCCGCGGCGGCGGAGGCCGGGGTGCTGGCCGCCACCGGCGGCGACCAGGTCGCCGAGGCCATGGCCCTGACCGTACGGGCCCGGATGGGCCGGATCCTGGGGGACCCGGACGCCGAGGACATCCTGGCCGAGGCCCTCACCCTGCCCGCCCCCGAGGTGCCGCTCGGCATGCGCAACGCCCCGCAGTACCTCGCCGTCCGCCACGCCCTCTTCGACGACCGGCTCGCCGACGCCCGCGAACAGCTCCTCGTCCTGCTGCCCGCCGTCCAGCGCACCGGCTCGGCCGAGGACGTCTTCGAGGTGCTGCGCAGCCTCACCGAGGTCGAACTGCGCCGGGGCCGCTGCGCGGCGGGCGGCGCCCACGCGCGGCGCGCCCTGGAACTGACCATCGAGGCGGGCCTCTCGCCGGGCCCGGCCTGGTACGTCGCCGCCACCGCGGAGGCCATGGGCGGCAGCTTCGCGCGCGCCACCGGCTACGCCCGACGCGGCATCCAGGCCTCCGAGGAGGAACAGGACCAGGTGTTCCTCTCGCGCAACCTCTTCGCCCTCGGCCAGGTCGAGCTGGCGACGGGGGAGACCGCCAAGGCCGTGACCACCCTGCGCCGGGTCGCCCGCCTGGAGGCCGCCCAACAGGTCGTCGACCCCTCGATCCTGCGCTGGCACGGGGAGCTGGCCGAGGCGCTGGTGGCCGCCGACGCCCCCGAGGAGGCCGCCGAACTGGTCGCGTCCGTCCGTACGGTCGCCCTCGGCCTCGGTCGTACCGGCGTGGTCGCCGCCCTGGACCGGGCCGGCGCCCTGGCCCACTCGGCGCGCGGCGAGACCGACGAGGCCGTGGCCCTGCTGGAGGCCACCGCCGAGCGCTTCGACGCCCTCGAACTGCCCCTGGAACGCGGCCGGACCCTGCTCGCGCTCGCCCGGGTGGAACGCCGGCGCCGCCGCCGCGCGCCCGCCCGCGCCGCCCTGCGCACGGCGGCCCAGATCTTCGCGCAGGCCGGGGCCAAGCCCTGGACGGACCTGGCCACGGAGGCCCCGCCGGGTCCGGGGGCCGGCCCCGAGGCAGGCGCCGGACACCCCGGCGCGGCCGCGCTCACCGAGGCCGAGACCCGCCTCGCGCTGCTCGTCGGCCAGGGCGCCAGCAACCAGGAGGCCGCCGACCGGCTCTTCGTGAGCGTCAAGACGGTGGAGGCGCGGTTGACCCGGATCTACCAGAAGCTCGACGTGCGCTCCCGGGCGCAACTGGCCACCGCGCTGCGGGCGCGGTGAGGGCGGGCGGGGCGGTGCGCGCGGGGGCGGCCGTAATCGGTTGGCCCGAAACGGTCGGCGGCCCTAGGGTGCGCGCATGACGATCATGAGTGCCCAGCACATAGACGAAGCGGTGTCCCTCACCACGCGGGCCCTGCGCGGGGTCGCGGACCTCGACTGGACGGTCCCGGCCGGCGGCCTGGAGTGGAACTGTTACGACACCGTCGTCCACGTGGCGGGCGACTTCACCTGCTACGCCGGGCAGTTGGCGGCCCGGGCGGCGGACGGGTGGGTGCCCTTCGAGATCACCGCCGATCCGGGGACCGAGCCCGCCGGGCTGATCCAGATCATCGAGGCGACCGGCGGCCTGCTCTCCGCCGTCGTGGCCGCCGGCCCCGCCGACGTGCGGGCCTGGCACCCGTCCGGCTCGGGCGGCCCGGACGCCTTCGCCGCGATGGGCGTCCTGGAAGCCTTCGTGCACACCCATGACGTCGTCACCGGTCTCGGGGTCACGGACTGGGAGCCGCCCGCGCCGCTGTGCGCGGCCGTCCTGGACCGGCTCTTCCCGCACGCGCCGCGCACGCACGCCCCGTGGCCGACGCTGCTGTGGGCGACCGGCCGGGGCGAGCTGCCGGGTCTGGCGCGCCTCGCGGCCTGGCGCTGGCACGCCGATCCGATCCGCTCGGAGCGGCTCGTGCTCTGCGAGATCTCCCCGGTGACCGGCGCCGACCTGCACGCGGGTGGCCCGGGCGGCTTCGCGTGGGCCGAGGACGGGCCGTTCGAGGGCACCCGCTTCGCGGGGGGCATGGTGGCCAAGGCGCGCGAAGGGGGCACGTACCGGCCGGGTTGGGGCGCGTACGCGATCGTCCGCGCCGCCGACGGCGTCGCGGTGGGCGGCATCGGATTCCACGCGGCGCCCGACGGCGACGGCAACGCCGAGATCGGCTACGACATCGTGCCCTCGGCCCGGGGCAACGGCTACGCCGTCGAGGCGGTGCGGGCCCTGTCCGGCTGGGCCCTCGCGCAGGACGGCCTGACCACGCTGCACGCCACCGTGGACGACGACAACCTCGCCTCGCACGCGGTCATCACCCGGGCCGGGTTCGCGCGCAGCGGCGCGGGTGAAGGGGACGTCCACTACACCCGCGCCGCCGACTGAGCCGCGGGGCTCAGGAACGTACGAGGAGCACCCCGCCCGCGAGGACGACGCCCAGGACCACGGCGAGCGCGCCGTACACCGGGCGGTGGGCGCGCAGCACCGGTACGAACCGGTCGAGGGCGAACCGGCCCGGGCCCGTCAGTGCGAGGGACGCGGCGGCGGCGGTCAGCAGCAGCTCGTACTCGATGCCGGTGGGGGCGAAGAAGGAGCCCGTGCCCTTGACCGCGATCGCGTTGATCATGGTGCCGACCACGGCGGCCGCGGCGAGCGGGGTCAGCAGTCCGGCGGCTATGCCGAGACCGCCGAGGGTCTCGGAGAGGCCGGCGACGACGGCCATGGCCTCGCCGGACGGGTAGCCGCTCGCGGTGAAGAACGCGCCGGTCCCGCTGATGCCGCCGCCGTCGAACCAGCCGAAGAGCTTCTGGGAGCCGTGGGCCGCCATGGTGAGGCCGAGGACGAGGCGCAGGAGCAGCAGTCCGCTGCCGGCGAAGGGGTGCGCGTGCGGGGCGGCGGGGGCCGTGGGGGACGGCGCGGGGGTGAGGGTGGGCGCGGGGGGCGTGGGGGTGGGGGTCATCGGGGGAGATCCTTCCCGGTGGGGACAGTCCGTAGAAGCGGCGATGAGGTCTTTCGAATTTGAACGACTGCCTCAGACCCTAGCCCGTGATTCAAATTGGAACAACTTGGCGTAAGCTGGAGACATGGCTGAAACGAGATGGCTGGATGACGACGAGATGCGCGCCTGGCAGGGCTTCCTCGCCGCTTCCGCCCTGGTGAACCGGCGCCTCGACCAGCAGCTGAAGGACGACTCCGGCCTCTCGCACGCCCAGTACGAGATCCTCGTCCGCCTCGCCCGGGCCGCGGACGGCGAGCTGCGGATGACCGAGCTCGCCCACGGGCTGATCAACTCCAAGAGCGGACTGACCTACCAGGTCACGCAGATGGAGAAGGCCGGCCTCGTGCGGCGGCGCAGCTGCCCCTCCGACGTGCGCGGAATCTTCGCGGTACTCACGGAGGCGGGCCGCGCCCGGCTCGACGAGGCGGCGCCCGGCCACGTCGCGGCGGTCCGTCACGCACTGATCGACGTCCTGACCCCGGACCAGCTCACCGCCGTCGCCGACGGCCTCGGCGAGGTCGCCCGCAGACTCCGCGAAAGCTGACGGGGCGAGCGCGCGGCGGGCGCGGCGGGTCGGTCGGTCGGGCGGCTCAGCCCGGGAGCTCGTACCCGCGCGCGGCCAACGCCGGCTTCAACGTGCCCTCCACCGCATCCGCGAACCCCGCGGCGTACGGCCCGACGGCGCCGGGGTGCGCACCGCAGTTCGCCGACACCAGCGCCAGGTACCGGCCCACCGCCGAGACGGCGTTGTCCAGGGGAGCCGAGGGGCCGTCCAGCGCGACGTCCGTCATGTGGTCGCTCTCCCGCTGGAGCCGGTCGCAGCGGGCGGCGTAGCCGGTGGCCTCGCTCGCGGCCAGGTCCGCCTTCACGGCGGAGAGCAGCGGGAACAGTTCGCCCCGCACCCAGTGGTCGGTGTCGGTGTCCCCGCCGTCGTCGCGCGCCGGTCCGGCGGTGGTCGTCGCGGGGCGGCCGGCGATCGGGGTGTCCGGCGGGGCGTCGGCGGTCAGCCGGGCGTCGGCCCAGACGCCGTGGCAGTACTGCGTGACGTCCGTCGTCGACGCATAGGTGACCTGGAGCTTCAGGCGCAGGGCGCGGGTGACGTCGAGCGCTACCTGCCGCGATTCCCCGATGCCCAGGGTTTCGCTGTCGAGGGTCCTTCCGTCCGCGGCGGACTCGAAGCGGAGTTCGCACCCCGTCGGGGAGTCGTCGCGCAGGCCGATGGTGGCCGTCAGCGTGCGCCAGTCGCGCCCGAGGTCGTACTCGGCGTACCCCTGCGGCCTGGAGCCCTTGTCCACCGCGAGGAAGACGCTCCGTGCGAAGGGGGTTCCGTTCACGTCGGCGGAACCGGTTCCCAGCCCCGCCGAGTCGAGCGGTTCGAGGTCGGCCAGGTACCGGGTGACGGGCGGGACCGGCGGGGCGGGCGGTTCGCCGGGGCCCGACGGGGCGTCGGACCCGGCGGCGCGGGCGCCGCCGGTGGCGAGGAGCGCGAGGACGGCGGCGGCCGCGCACGCGGTGAGGGCGGGGCCGCGCCCGGTACGTCGACGCGGGGTCGTCGGATCTTCCACGGGGACCAGCCTTCGATTCCGTTCCCCCGTCGGGCGGCTGCGGAGCGCGAGCGCGTATCGGCTCGTATCCAGCGTGCTCCCGGGCGCGGGGGCGCGCACCTCGGTCAGGTGGGGGGTGGGGTCTGCGGGACGCAGGTGTGGAATTCGGCCAGGTCCAGTGCCATCACCGCGATGTCGGCGGTGCCGTCCGCGTAGACGCAGGAGACGATCCGGGACCCGGGGTTGATCACCATCGCCTCCCGCACCGAGGGGGTGCGCACCCCCGTGGCCCGGGCGCCGTCCAGTGCCACCGGCTCCCCGCGCTCGGGCACCCAGCGCACCGCTCCCGGCCCGCCGCACACGCGGCCCATGCGCCAGCGCCCGCTCCCCGCCGGCAGCCGCGCCATGCCGGGAATGCCGACCGGGGTGGCGTCGGGTCCCGCCGCCGTGCGCTGGAGGTGCTTGCGCCGCAGGAGCCAGCCGGCGCCGCCGACCACGATTGCGAAGAATACGAACTCGATCACCCGCCCCATTAAAACACAGGCGTGCGAATCCCCGATGAGGCCGTAATTGGCCTTATCGCTCCACGGTCGTCTGACTAATGTCTCCCGCGTCCAGGTCGTGACCCCGTCCGTACGGGGTCGACAAGGGGGATAAATGAAGATCGGAATTCGGCGCTCCATCGCACTCGCGGGGGTCCTGGCCGTCCTCCCGCTCATGACGGTCTCCGCCCATGCGGAAACCTCCGCTCCGCTGTCCGCCGACGCGGTGGCCTCGATGACACCGGAGCGACAGGCGGAGGTGCTGGGGCCGCTGAGGCTGGCGGCCGATGCCGTGGCGCAGGTGGGGCGGGGGGTACGGGCGGACGTCTACACCCAGGTCGAACTCGCACCCACCTATCGTTCGGTCAATGTTTATCTGACCGATGTCTCCCAGGGCCGCGATTTCCTTTCCGCGGTCCACAAAGCGAATCCGAAGGCGGACACCGGACTGATTCGCGTCGTCCAGGGAAAGAAATCCGGAAAACAGCTGAAGAAGGAGATCGCGGAGATCGCGGACCGGGCCGATCTCCCCTTCAAGGTGGCCCTCGCGGGCAGTACTCCCGACGGCGGAACCATCCAGCTCGCCGTGGACGACCCGACGGCGGCCCGGGGGTACTTCGCCTCGGCGGCCGTCAAGGAACGACGGGCCGCGAGCGCCGCCACCGCCGTCCAGATCACCCAGGCGCCCCCCTCCCGGCCGCTGACCCGGGAGAACGACACCTCGCCCTTCTACGCGGGAGCGGCGCTGGGCCCCAACATCGGCGGCAAGGCCCACTGCACCAGCGGCATCCCGGCGGTCAGCACCTGGGACGGCCGGCAGTGGCTGGTCACCGCGGGCCACTGCCACAACGTCAACGACAACGTCTACACGATGGGCGGCAACTACATCGGGCAGGTGAAGTACAAACTCCCCGCGGTCGACTCGGCGTTCATCGAGGCGCCCACGAACCGCTACACCTGGGACGGCCTCGACGCCACGGGCTACACCCGCTACCTCAACGGCGTGCGCAACGTCGCCGTCGGTGACTTCACCTGCCAGCTCGGCTACAACACCAAGGTGTTCTGCAACATCCGCACGGTCTACGCGGGCAACGCCAGCTGGAACGTCAACGGCACGACCGTGAACGGCAGTTACGGCGTCCCCCACTACGGGGGCATCGTCGGGCGCGGTGGCGACAGCGGTGGACCCGTCATCTTCATCAACGACCAGAACTCCCGCCAGCTCAACGGCATCGTCAGCTACGGCTACGGCTGCAACGCCTCCCAGGAATGCAGCACCGGCCTGGCCTGGGTGGACGTGTGGGCGATCTTCAACGCCTTCGCCATCAAGCTGAACCCCTCCTGACCCCGACCTGGACCCCGACCCCGACCCTGTCCCCGATTCCGTCCCCGATTCCGTCCCCGACCCCGCGCTGACGGCCGCCCCGGCGGCGGTCAGCGCCCCAGGGCGCTCCACACGCCCGGGTCCTCGAAGCCGAGGGCCCACAGCCCGCTGCCGCGGACGCCGTGGCGCGCCAGCACGGCCAGGTGGGCGGCGGTGCCCTTCGCGTCCTGGTACCAGACGGCGTGCTCCTCGCCGTCGTCGTCGGTGTAGTCGAAGTGCGGAGTGCCGGAGACTGCGTCGAAGACGTACTCCGCGCCCGTCCGCTCGCGCAGGGCCTCTGCCTCCCGGCTGGTCACGTGGCCCGCGCGGTCGGTCGAGCCCACCTTCCAGTCCCAGCCGTACGCGGGCAGCGCCACCTCCAGCTTCGCGGGCGGCACGACGCCGACGGCGTAGGTCAGGAACCGGTCGTACCACTCCAGGGAGGACAGCGGGCCCGGCTCCGCCAGGGCGTCGTGCAGGTTGTACCCCATGATCCGCAGGGTGTCGGCGACCTTGCCCAAGTGCGCGTAGTCGAAGGCGAGACCCTCCCCGTCGACCCGGGGCATGACGGTCACGGCGCAGGTCCTGCCCTCGGCGTGCAGCCGGGTGCACAACTCCTCGACCAGCCGGTCGTACCCGGTGCGGACCCGCTCGACCAGCGCGGGGTCCGCGGTCTCGGCCATCCGCTCGTAGTCCAGGTCGAGGCCGTCGTAGGACCGGCTCCGCACGACCTCCATCAGGGCGTCCACGTGCGTCGCGCGCTCCTGCGGATCACCGAGCAGCTCGGCCATCTCCGTCGGTCCCGGGGTCTCGACCACGGTCGGGACCACCTTGATCCCCTTGGCGTGCAGACCGTCGATGATCCGCCGGTTCCCGGCGCCCGCCTCGCCCTCGACGGAGTCGGCGGCCGTCGCGGTGTACCAGAACGGACTGACGGTGTGCAGGTGGTCGGCGTGGGCCAGGGCCGAGGCGTAACCGGCCTCGGTGTCCCAGTAGGGCAGCCACGCGGAGCTCGTACGGACGCCCGCGCGCGCCCCGTCGGCGGACGCGGGTGCGGACACGGAAGAGGGTGCGGCCCCGGCCCCCGAACCCGTGCGCGCGGCGGGCGCGCTCGCGGTCAGCAGGAGCACGGCGGCCAGCGCGGCGGCGCACCGCAAGGACGCGGGAAGGGCCGGGGACCGGAACGGGGGACGGATCGAGGAGCGTGCGGTCGTCATGGTCCGAACCTGGCGCGAACCGCGCGCTCCGGGAGCACGGGACGCGCCGAAAGCGGACGACCCCGCACCGATCGGCCCACCCCGCGGCCCCGGACGCGGATCGAGGCGGTGTGCCCGGGCCGGGAATGCGGGCCGCGGGCGGGCGGTTCGGATGATCGCGAGACCTGACCATCCGCACCCAGGGGAGAAGAACATGAAGATCGGCATCATCGGCGCGGGCAACATCGGCGGCAACCTGACGCGCCGTCTCACCACCCTCGGCCACGAGGTGGCCGTGGCGAACTCGCGCGGCCCGCAGACCCTGGGCGCGCTCGCCCAGGAGACCGGGGCCACCCCCGTCACCGTCGCCGAAGCGGCGCGCGGCGCGGAGGTCGTCGTCGTGACCATCCCGCTGAAGAACGTGCCGGACCTGCCCTCCGGGCTCTTCGACGGGGCGGCCGACGGGTTCGTCGTGATCGACACCGGCAACTACTACCCGCAGCAGCGCGACGGCCGGATCGCGGCCATCGAGGACGACGGGCAGACCGAGAGCCGCTGGACCGAGGGGCACCTCGGCCACCCGGTGGTCAAGGCCTTCAACGGCACCTACGCCGAGGACCTGCTGACCCGGCCCCTGCCGGCCGGAGCCCCGGACCGGCTCGCCCTGCCGGTCGCCGGGGACGACGACGCAGCGAAGGCGACCGTCCGGGCCCTCATCGACGAGCTCGGCTTCGACTCCGTCGACGCCGGTGGCCTCGACGACTCCTGGCGCCAGCAGCCCGAAACCCCCGTGTACGGGCTGCGCGCGGGCGTCGAGGCCGTCACCCAGGCGCTGGCCGAGGCCTCCCCGGTCCGCAAGGACGCCTTCCGGTACCAGGGCTGACCAGGGCCGACCGGGGCCGGGTCGGGCCGCCGCGACCTAGTGCCGTGACCGGAAAGGTTCACCGTGTCACGGCGCCCGGCACGGCACCTCGCCGCGTTGTCGGCCCACGCAAGTACGTCCAGTACAAGCCGCGGCCCTCCGCCTTGCGATGCACCGCACCGGACACCGCGACCCGGCAAACCTTCCCGGCCACGGCACTACCGGGCCGCGAGGTCCGCGACGGTGGCGGCCACCACGCCGAAGAGGTCCCCGATGGTGGTCAGCGCGGCGCTCTGGAGCGCCGCGGCGGGCACCACGGTCCCGTCGGGCGCGGCCAGCGTGCGGGTCGCCGTGGCCTCGGCGACCACGGCGGGCCGGTATCCGAGGTGGAAGGCGCCCTGGGCGGTGAAGGTGACGCACATGTGCGTCATGAAACCGGCGAGCACCAGGTCCTGGCCGGAGTCCAGGCCGCGCAGGGTCTCCTCCAGCGTCGTGGCGTGGAAGGCGTTCGGGACGGTCTTGACCACGACGGGTTCGCCGTCCCGGGGCGCCACCTCGGGGCTGATCGAGCCGATCTCGGCGCGGATGTCGTACGGGCCGCCCGCACCGCCGTCGTTGACGACGTGCACCACGGGCGAGCCCGCGGCGCGGGCGGCGGTGAGCAGGCGGGCGCCCGCCGCCAGAGCCGCCTCGGCGCCCTCCAGCTCCATCACCCCGGTGCGGTAGGTCTGCTGGAAGTCGATCATGATCAGGGTCGTCGTGGCGCCGAGGCGGGGGAGCGCGGGGTCGAGCCCGGACAGGGTGCGCAGGGTGGCGGACGGGGTGACGGTGGTGACGGACATGGGAAGGTCCTCTCGGTCGTTCACGGGAACCCGTGCGGCGCACGGGAAAAGGGCACGGCGAAGCCGCGGACGCGGCGGCGCCGGGTCGGCGGGGTGGAGGGGTGGAGGGGTCGACGGGGTGGAGGGAGCGGCGCGGTGAGCGGTCCGCGCGGTCGAGCGGGAGGCCCGGCTCAGTGGGCCGAGCGGAAGCGGCGCCGGTAGGCGGCCGGGGTGGTGGCGATCTGCTTGCGGAAGGCGCGGTGCAGGGTCTCCACCGATCCCAACCCGGCGGCCGCGGCGATCCGTTCGAGCGGATCGTCGGTCGTCTCCAACAATCGCCGGGCCGCCTCCACCCGGGCCGCCTCGACGTATCCGGCGGCGCCGACCCCCGTCTCCCGGCGGAAGGTCCGGGCGAAGTGCCGCTCGCTCACGCACATGCGCTGGGCGAGCGCCGCCGCGGAGAGATCGCCGTCGAGGTGGTCGGCGATGTACGCGCACAGCTCGTCGATGTCGCGGCGCGCGGCCGCGGGGCGGCTGAGCGGGACGCTGAACTGGCTCTGGCCGCCCTGTCGTTTGAGGTACATGACCAGGTGGCGGGCCACGGCCAGGGCCATCTCCTCGCCCAGGTCCTCGGTGACCAGGGCGAGCGCCAGGTCCATGCAGGCGCTGATCCCGGCGCCGGTCCACACCCGCCCGGAGCGGACGAAGATCGGGTCCGGGTCGACCTGGACGAGGGGGTGGTCGGCCGCCAGCCGCGCGGCCGTGGACCAGTGGGTGGTCGCCCGCCGCCCGTCCAGCAGCCCCGCGGCGGCCAGCAGGTGCGCCCCCACGCACACCGAGGCGACCCGGTGGGCGTGCGGTGCCGTGGCCCTGATCCACTCGACCACCGCGTCGTCGATGCGGGGTACCGGCCCCTGCGGGCCCAGCTCGACCGCCCCGGGTACCAGCAGCGTGTCCACCGCCGCCCCGACCTCCGCGAAGGTCAGGTCGACGGCGAGGCGGACCCCGGCCGAGGTGGTCACCTGGCCGGGTTCGGGACCCGCCAGCCGCACCTCGTAGGCACGGGTGGACGACTCGCGGTTGGCCAGCGCGAAGACCTCGGCGGGGCCGGTGACGTCGAGCAGGTCGACGTCCGGGAAGACCGCGATGACGACACGGTGGGGAGTGGGCATGCGTCCATCCTCACCGCCCGCTCCGGTGGCCGCAATGACGGTTCTCTGTCACATCCGGACATGCGCGCCCGCCGGGGCGCGCACGTCCGGACCCGCTCACGCCGTGACGGGCGCGAGGTGTGCGACGACCTCCGGGAAGCTGTCGACCACCCAGGTCGGCTCGGCGGTGGCCAGTTCGGCCGCGGAGTGCACCCCGTAGGTCACGGCTACCGAACGCATCCCGGCGGCCCGCGCCATCAACAGGTCGTGCGTGGTGTCGCCGACCATGACGGCGTGCTCCGCCGCGAGGCCCAGCCGGTCGAGGATGACCTGCCCGGACTCGGGGTCCGGCTTGGGCCGGGTGACCTCGTCCGCGCCGATCACGACGGCGAAGTGGTCGCGCAGCCCGGCCGCCGTGAGCAGGGCGTGTGCCGGGCCGTGGAACTTGCTCGTCGCGACGGCGAGCTCCACCCCGCCCTCGCGCAGCCGCGCCAACCCCTCCGCGACCCCGGGGAAGACCAGGTCGGGGGCCTGCGGGAGCACTATCGTGTCGAAGAACCTCCGGTAGAGCACGACCGCCTCGGCCACCTGGGCGTGCTCCGGCTCCCGCTCCAGCAGGAGGGCGAAGGCCCGCTCCAGGGGGAGCCCGATGGTGGCCCGTACGGCGAGGTCCGCGGGCCGGGTGACGCCGAGCGCGTCGAAGGCCGCCCCGAAGGTCGCCACGATGGCGCGCGGTGAGTCGACGAGCGTTCCGTCCAGGTCGAAAACAGCGAGTCTGATCATGACGGCGAACCTATCGGCGTGCCGCCGCGCAGCGCACCGTGCGCGGCGGCCAGTCGGCCCGCCGCCTCGGCGCAGGTCACGAGCACGGCCATGTTGGCCCGCGCCGCCCGACCGTCGGTCGCGGCGTCCACGGCGCGCATCAGGTAGCCGGTGAGCCCCTGCCCCGAGACCCCGTCCCGCTCGGCCGCGGTCACCGCCCGCGCGATGGCCGCCTCCACCTCCGCCGAGTCGACGGCGTCCGCCTCGCTGACCGGGGTGGTGATCAGGAAGGCCGTGGGGCCGCCCAGCGCCCGGTGCGTCTCGACGGCGCGCGCCAGGACGTCCGGGTCGTCGATCCGGTGCGGGGCGCGGTGGCCGCTCGTACGGCAGTAGAAGGCGGGGAAGTCGTCCGAGCCGTACGCCACCACCGGCACGCAGTGCGTCTCCAGGTACTCCAGGGTCAGGCCCAGGTCCAGGATCATCTTCGCGCCCGCGGAGACGACCGCGACCCGGGAGCGGGTGAACTGGATCAGGTCCGAGGAGACGTCGAAGGTCTGCTGGGCGCCGCGGTGCACCCCGCCGATCCCGGCCGAGGAGAACCAGCCGATCCCCGCCAGCTCGGCCGCCACCAGCGACGAGGCCACGGTGGTGGCCCCCGGCTCGCGCCGGGCCAGGACCACCGGGAGGTCCCTGCTGGAGACCTTCGCGATGCCCTTGCGGGAGGCGAACCGCTCGATGTCGTCGTCGGTCATGCCGATGCGCAGCGCGCCGTCCTCGACGCAGATCGTCGCGGGCACCGACCCGCCCGCCCGGACCGCGTCCTCGACCTTGCGGGCCGTGGCCGCGTTGTCCGGGTAGGCCAGGCCGTGCGTGATGACGTTGCTCTCCAGGGCCACGACGGCCCGGCCCTCGTGGAGGGCCTCGCGGACCTCCTCCGTGTACACGAGGGGGACCCCCGCGCCGGTGCTCACGCGCCGTCCCAGTAGCCAGGCGCCTTCAGCAGCAGCTCGGGGCGGGCGGCGATGTCGCTGACGACCCGCTCGTCCCAGTCCTCGGCCGCCACCGGTTCGAGGGAGATCGACACGACCTCCTCGTCGACGGCGAAGGTCGTGGTCACGGCTGCCGTGACCGCCGCGTCGAAGGCGGCGAGCCGCTCGGGGGTGAGGTCCTTGGGGAAGTGACGGACGTGGACGTGGGGCACGGGGCCCCTCCTTTCGGTCGGCCCCCGCACGGGGCGGGGCGGGGCTGGACAGGGCTGGACGGGCACGGCGGCGGGCGGACCCCGTCGCGTCGGACGGTTCTCAGGCGCCGGGCGGGGTCCGGGTCAGGACGGCGGCGGCGAGGGCTTCGATGCCCTCGGGGCGCAGCACCTGGTAGTGGTCGGCGGGCAGGTCGATGACGACCGGCGGGGCGGCGGAGTACCCCGACCGGCCCTCGATGAAGGAGTAGTCGTCGCCGGCGGCCCGGACGATGGTCACCGGCGCGCTCAGGCACCGCTCGGCCATCTCGTGGAAGGAGTAGTCGAACTCGTAGGTCTCCTCGACGATCCGGGTGATCCGCCCGACCGTCCCCGGATCCAGCTCCGGGAACCGGCCGACCACGAACTCCACGAAGCTCGCCTCGTCGCGGGCCGCCGCCAGGCACGCGTCGAGGTCCGGCCGGTGGCCGATGGCGCCCGCGAACACCGAGTAGAGGATGGTCACGTAGCCGGGGTTGGCGTAGGAGGACTCGCGCGGGTACGGCCGCCCGCGCGCGTCCCGCAGCTTCGGATTGCCCGGGCAGATCAGCAGCAGGTCGGCGACCCGCTGCCCGGAGCGTTCGAGCTGCCAGGCGCTCTCGAAGGCCACCCGGGCCCCGAAGGAGTAGCCCCACAGCGTGTAGGGGCCGTCGGGCTGGAGCCGGCGGATCTCCGCCACGTCCGCGGCGGCCATCTCCCCGATGGTCCGGTACGGCGCCTCGCCCGCGTTGATGCCCGCCGCCTGGACCCCGTAGAACGGGCCCCGGGTACGGGCCTCGCGGGCCAGCAGCCGCAGGTTCATCGGATAGCCTCCGAGCCCGGGCCAGCAGAACACCGGCGCGCCCGGCCCCTGTGCGTACCGGCCCTCCGACGGGCCGCTGTCGTGCAACAGCACCAGTCGGGAGGCCGGTTCGGGATCGGCGTCGGCGATCCGGTCGGCGAGGTCCGCCAGTCGGGGGTGGCCGAAGAGGGTCTGCATGGGCAGCGAGATCCCGAACTCCCGGTTGACCCAACGGGTGAGGGTCATCGCGATCAGCGAGTTGCCACCGGACGCGAAGAAGCTGTCCGTCATCGACACGGCGTCCGCGTCCCGGTACTTGAGCGCCTTGCCCCAGGCCCCGGCGAGCAGCCGCTCGGTCCGGGTCCGGGGCGCCACCGGAGCGCCGGAACCCCGCGCGGGGGCGGTGAGTTCCTCCCGGGCGGACAGGGCCGCGTAGTCGATCTTCCCGTTGGCGGTGAGCGGCAGCGCGTCCAGCACCAGGACCCGGTTGGGGATCATGTAGTCGGGCAGCAGCCGGGCCAGGTCGTCCCGGATCATCTCCGTCGGGCCCCGCATGTGTACGGAGTCCTCGCGCATCCCGGTCGAGGACACCTGCTCCTCGCTGACCTTGCCGCCGAGGAAGAAGTACGACGGACCCGAGGGGATGCCCGCGTCGGCCAGGAGCGCGTCGATCCGTTGGGCGGAGGGCAGCGGATGGCCCGAACGGGAGGAGTAGCCGGACGACATCAGCCCCAGCCGCAGGCCGTTGCGCTGGAGCCGGTGCAGGGTGCGGCCCAGAGCCACGTAGGCGAGCCGCTCGTCCCCGATCCGGCTGACGGCGCTGACGCCGAAGCTCGCGGCCTCGTACACGCCCTGGTTGATGGCGATGACGTGCCGCTTCTCGACGGTCTCGGTGGCGACGGGGGCGAACTCCGCCCCGTCGACCCGGTAGAGGCCGCCCGGCAGGTCGAGCACCCGGCCCGGGTGCGCCTGGACGAAGAGGTCCACCGGGTCCGGTTGCGCCGGGCGGTCGCCGGGGACCAGCTCGAAGCTCCCGACGAAGTGGTCCTCGTCGGCCACGTCCAGGGCGGACCGCACCGCCGCCCCGCCGTGCGCGGCGGGCGCCAGCGCCAGCCCGTACGCGGGAAGCACCTCGTCGAACACGCCCAGCATGTGCCCGGTCTCGAACTCCAGCACCTCCTCGATGTTGGTGCTGTACACCGGCTCGATCGCGGCCCGGCGCCCCAGGAAGTGCACCCTGAGGGCGCCTCGGCCGACCGCCGCGGCGCCCGTCGGAGCGTCGCCGATCCGGACGAGGGTGTGGTCGACGGGGTGGAAGTAGTGGATCCCCGGAGCGAGTCCCGCGACGCCCCCGCCGCTCTCCAGGTACATCTGCACGGCGTAGAGCGCGCCGGGGGAGGCGTAGGCGTACTTCGGAAGCAACCGCTCGCCGCTGCCGAAGGGGCCGAACCAGCGCAGCAGCGCGCCGAGTTGATCCGCCGTCAGGTCCGTAGCCGTGCGCGCGGGACCGTGCTCCCGACCGTCGCCCCGGTCGGTCCCGGCGGGGGAGCCGAGCAGCTCGCGCAGGTCGTCGCGGGTGACCTTCCCGCCCTCGTAGAAGCGGTAGGTCTTGCGGGCGAAGGCCGCCCGCCGCTGGTCGCCGGTGGCCTCCCTGCCGGGCAGCAGGGCCACCGGGCGCCCGGCGAGGGCCGCGAGGGGGCGCAGGCCCGGGTTGGAGAGCTGGGCCTTGACCTGGAGCTTGCTCGTCTTGGACTGGTGGTGCGCGCCGTGCGCGCCCTGGTCCATCAAGGAGGCCTCGCGCGGATTGAGTTCGACGAGCGCGATGAGCTGCTGGAAGCCGGTGCGCGGATCGTCGGTGACCACCGCGGCGGCCCGCCGGACCCAGTCGTGCTCCTCGATCGCCGAGGTGATCTCCTCCAACTCGACGCGGTAACCGCGCAGTTTGACCTGGGTGTCGACGCGCCCGTGGAAGCGGATCGTGCCGTCCTCGTTCCATGAGGCGAGGTCGCCGGTGCGGTAGAGCCGCATCTCCCCCAGGTCGGGGGCGGTGAGGAAGCGCTCCCGGGTCTGCTCGGGCAGGTTCAGGTAGCCCCGGGCCAGCTGCACCCCGCCGATGTACAGCTCGCCCTTGGTGTCGGCGCCGACCACCGGGCGCAGGTCCCCGTCGAGGACGTAGCACCGGGTGCGCTCCACGGGGACGCCGATGGGGACGATCGCGGAGGCGTCCTGTCCGGCGAGGGCCGCGGGGTCGACCGTGTGCGCGGTGGCGTTGATGGTGCACTCGGTGGGCCCGTACAGATTGACCAGCCGGGTGTTCGGCAGCTGCGCGGCGAAGGCGCGGGCCAGCTTCACCGTCAGTGCCTCGCCGCCCGAGAACACCCGCCGCAAGGAGGTGCAGGCGGTGAGGCGTTCGGTGTCGAGGAGCGCCTGGAGCAAGGTGGGCACGCACTGCAGGGTGGTCACCCCGTGCGCCGTGATCGTGTCGACCAGGTCCTCCGGGTCCCGGTAGCAGCCGGGCGCCCCCATGACGACCTCGCCGCCCGCCGCCGGAGCGAGGATCTCCCACTGCGCGGCGTCGAAGCTCATGGGCGTCTTCTGGAGCACGGTGGTGCCGGGGCCGAGGTGGCCCTGGTCCAGGAGCCAGCCCAACTGGGAGACGATGCTGTGCTGTTCGATCAGCACGCCCTTGGGGCGACCCGTCGAGCCGGAGGTGTAGATCACGTACGCGAGGTCGCTCGGGCGTGCGGCCGGTCGTTTCCCGGGGCGCCGGACCGTGTGCCCGGGTGCGCCGGAGGTCCGCGGCGGTTCGCCGCCCAGGGCCAGGACGGTGATTCCGATCGGGGCCAACTCCCGTACCTTCGCGACGAGATGGCGCTGGGTCACGACGATCTCCATGGCGGAGTCCTCGATCATGTAGCGCAGCCGGTCCTCGGGGTAGTCCGGCGACAGCGGCAGGTACGCCGCGCCGGAGTCGAGGATGCCCCACGCCGCGGTCATCAGGTCGAGGGAGGGCTCCGCGTACAGGCCCACCGGGGCGTCCGCGCGCGCTCCCGCCCGGCGCAGGCGGCGCCCCAACAGGGCCGCGGCCGCGCCCAGTTCGGCGTAGGTCAGCTGGTGATCGGCGCAGCGGACGGCCACCGCACCGGGCCGGACCCGGACCTGCTCGGCGAGCAGGTCGGTGAGGACGGTCGAAGGGGCGGCCCACGTGCTGATCGGATCCGCTCTCCCGCTGATCTGCTGTGCGGTCATCTGGCCACTCCGGACGGTCGGGACGCGGCGGGCGCCGGAGGTCCGGTGGACACGGGGGGAGCTTCGACGGGCGCCGCCGGAGCCGCCTTGCGGTGCCCGCCGCGCGGCTGGGCGACCACCACCGCCGCGACGACCGCGACCGCACCGGCCAGTTGGAGCGGCCGCAGGGTCTGGCCCAGTACGAGGTAGCCCAGCGCGGTCGCGGCGAGGGGGGAGATGAAGCCGAGGAAGGAGACGGCGAGCGCGGGCAGCCGCTCCACCCCGCGGAACCAGACGGCGTAGGCCAGCAGGGCGCCGACGAAGCCGAGGTAGGCGAAGCCGGTGAGGTTCCTCCCGGTGATCGTGTCCGGCAGACCCTCGCCGAGCAGGGCGACCGGGGCGAGGACCAGCCCGCCGACGGTCAGCTGCCAGCCGGTGAAGGTGAGCAGGCCGACCCCCTCGGGGCGGCCCCAGCGCTTGGTGAGCACGATGCCGCAGGCCATGCTGACCGCCGCCAACAGGCCGGCCGTCACACCGGTGGCGTTGAGTCCGGCGTTCGGCTGGAGCACGAGCAGTCCGACTCCGGTGGCGCCCAGGGCGCACGCCACGAGGTGCACGGCCTTGATCCGGTCCCCGAGCAGGAGGGCCGAGAGGATCAGCACGAACATCGGCTGCACCGAACCCACCAGCGCGGCGACCCCGCCGGGCAGGTGGTAGGCGGCCAGGAAGAGCAGGGTGAAGAACGCGCCGATGTTCAGCACGCCGAGGACCAGCGCGCGGGCCCACCAGATCCCGCGCGGCAGCGTGCGCCCGATCAGCAGCAGGATCAGCCCGGCGGGCAGCGCCCGGACCGTGGCCGCGAGCAACGGGCGGTCCGCGGGCAGGAACTCGGTCGTCACCAGGTACGTGGACCCCCAGACGGCGGGGGCGAGGGCGGTGACGGCGGAGTCCGCCGCCACCCGGTGGCCGCTCACCGCGCGGCCACGGCCGAGTCGGTGGTGCCGAAGAAGCGGTCCCCGAAGTCCCCGATGCCCGGAATCATGAAGGCGTTCGGATTGAGGCATTCCTCGATGGACGAGGTGATGATGGTGACGGCCGGGTGCTCGCGGTGGACGGCCGCGATCCCCTCGGGCGCGGCGAGGAAGTCGACGAGGACGATGTTCTCCTCGCGCACCCCGGCGTCCGTCAGCACCCCGATCGCGGCGTTCGCGCTGCCGCCGGTGGCCAGCATCGGCTCCAGCAGCAGGACGTGCCGCTCGGCTATGTCGTCGGGCAGGTGCCAGTACTGCAGGTGCGGTTGCTTGGTGGTCTTGTCCCGCTGGATGAGGATCTTGCCGACCCGGATGCCGGGGATGAACTCCCGCAGCGCCTCGGCCATCGCGTCCCCCGCCCGGATCACCGGGACGGCGCACAGCTTCCCGGTGAACTTGAGCCCGTGATAGGTCTCGCCGACCGGCGTGATCACCTCGTGCTTGTCGAAGGGCAGCAGGTCCAGGGCCGATTCGAGCAGTAATCGGATCACGCGGCGGGAGTACAGGACGAAGTCGGCGCGGGTGGCGCCACGGTCCCGGATGACCGTGTGCAGGGCGCGCAGCTGGTTGGTCTGGGGGAGTTCGTGGACTTTCGGGGTCGTCGACATGGGTCCTGCTCTTCGTCGGTGGGGGACGCGGACGGAAACAGAGCAAACACTCTGTGACTTGGTGTCCGCAAGGGTCCCGCTTCCGCACGCCTGACCGAATTCCGCCGTGCGTGCCCCCGCCACCGACGGTCCGCACCGCCCCCGACCACACCCCCCACCGGTTCCGACCAGCACCCGCGCCCGCTCCCCGCCCCGGGCCGCCCGCGCCCCCGACGCTCCCTTCCTTGGCCGGATCCGGTCGGGCGGAGAAGGGTCCGGGCCGCCCGGGCGACCCTCAGCGCGCGGTCAGGGCGTACGCGTCCAGGGGCGGGTTGGCCCCGGCGCGGGCGAGCGCGTCGAGGGTGTCCAGGGTCGGCCGCAGGGCGCGGGCGACCGCCGAGTCCGGGGCGAGGTCGGCGTACATCTCCCGGCAGATGGCGATCTCCCAGTCGGCGTCCTGGAGGCCGGTGGTCTCCACGCCCCGCTCCGCCACGGTCCGCCAGCCGGCGGGGCCGAGCAGGGCGCGCAGCGCGTCGCGGGACATCGGGGTCCGCACATTGGCCCCCTCGCCGTGGCCGTACGCGGCCGCTTGGCCCTGGGCCAATACGGCGAGCAGGTGGGGGATCCGGTCGGCCGCGCGCGGGGTGAGGTCCCATTCGGCGAAGCAGAGCGCACGGGCCCACGGGCGCACCCGGGCCAGGGTGTCGGCCAGCTGCTCGGTCGAGTCGAAGTACCAGGAGCAGTGCGCCAGCACCACGTGGTCGAAGGAACCGTCCGCGATGCCCGCCGTCGCCTCCTCGTCCAGCACGTCGAAACCGAAGCGGAAGTCGATGCGCGGGCCGAGCGGCCCGGCCGTCAGCCGGGCGGCGGAGTCGCCGACGGTCACCGGCGCGCCGTAGGAGGGGTCGGCGACGTCCACGGCGAGCACGTGCCCGCGCGGCCCCACGGCGTCCGCGAGCACGGCGGTCATGTCGCCCTGACCGCACCCGACCTCCAGCACCCGTGCGCCGGGGGCGATGTCCCAGTGCCGCACCAGCTCCACCCGGTGGCGGGTCTGCGCCTCCTGGACCGCGCGGTCCCGGTCGGCGGCGGCCATCTCGGCGGCGAGTTCGGTGATGCGGTCGGGCGGGGTGTCGGGCACGTGGACCTCGGATCCGGGGGTGGGGGAGGGGGCCCGTACGCCGTACGACGCATCGCGCGCCGGCGCTCGGAGCGTCGGCGCGGGGCCCTCATGACCCCATCACGTCTCCCGCTCGGCCGCACCGGAATTTCCGGCGGACCCGCCCGCGCTCCACGCCAGGGCGAGCGCGGTGAAGGCGCGGGCCGCCGCGCTCTCGTACGCGCTCTCCCGGCGCAGCAGTACGACGGTGCGCGCGGGCAGGGCCGGGGCGAGGTCCACGGGGTGCAGGCCGGGCCGGTCGCGGGCCAGGGCGTCGGGCAGCACGGTGGCCAGGGGGGTGCGCCGGACGATCTCGGTGAGGGCGCCCAGCGAGTTCGCCTCCACCGCGATCCGGGGCGCGACGCGCTGCGCGGCGAAGTAGCCGTCGATGTGCGAGCGCGTCGCGAACTCGCCGCTCAGCAGGGCGAGATCGCGACGCGCGAGATCGGCGACCGGCAGCGGCGCGGTGCGTCCGGCGAGCGGGTGGGCGTCGCCCACGACGAGGCCGAGGCTCTCGGTGAAGAGCTCGGTGGCCGCGATGCCCGCGAGGTGCGGCCCGGCGAAGGCGATCGCGAGGTCCAGCTCGTCGGCGAGCAGCCCGGACTCCAGCTGAGCCTGCGTCATTTCCTTGACGTCCAGGCCGATTCCGGGGTGGCTCCGGTGCAGTCGCGCCGCCAGCGGACCCAGCAGGTAGGCGGTGAAGGTCGGGGTCATGGCGAGCCGCAGGGTGCCCCGGGACAGGTCCGCCACGTCGAGCACGGCCCGCTCGGCTGCGGCCAGGTCCCGCAGGGCGCGCCGGGCGTAGTGCAGGTAGGCCGCCCCGGCGTCGGTGGCCCGCACGGTACGCCCGCTGCGGTCCAGGAGCTGCACGCCCACGGCCCGCTCCAGCTGCCTGATCTGCTGCGACAGCGTCGGTTGGGAGACCCGCAGCTCCTCGGCGGCGCGGGTGAAGCTGCCCTGCTCGGCGACGGCGAGCAGATAGCGGAGGTGACGCAGTTCCGGAGCCATGGACCCAGGATAGGCCGAAGGTATAGATGTCACCAATATCGATCATGCCGAATACGACTTGGACGCTATAGACCCAGCTCATGCATGGTGGAACTCGTCAGCCCGTCACCACCGACGGAGGCCGACGCACACCGAAAGGAGCGGCCATGCACGAGCTCGCAGCGGGCGTCGCGCACTTCCAGCGGGACGTCTTCCCCGCGAAGGCCGGGCTCTTCGCCCGCCTGGCGACCACCCACCGGCCGCACACGCTCTTCATCGGATGCTCCGATGCCCGCGTCGTGCCCGAGCTGATCACCCAGCAGGAGCCGGGGGAGCTGTTCGTCATCCGGACCGCCGGGAACCTGGTGCCCGCCTACGCCCCCGGGGACGAGGGCGTAGGGGCCAGCATCGAGTACGCCGTCGCCGCCCTGGGCGTGAGCTCCGTCGTGGTCTGCGGACACTCCGCCTGCGGCGCCATGACGGCGCTCGCCGAGGGCCACGACCTGACCGACCTGCCCGCCGTCGCACGCTGGCTGCGCCATGCCGACGGGTCGCTGGCCCGTAGCGCCCGGCATGCCGGTACGGACGCCGCCGCGGACCGGGTCGGCGCCCTGATCCGGGACAACGTCGGCGCCCAGCTGGCCAACCTGGCCACCCACCCGTCGGTGGCCCGCGGCCTGGCCGCGGGCACCCTCGCGCTGCACGGCTGGGTCTACGACATCCCCACGGGAACCGTCGAGGACTTCGCCCGCGCGGCCTGATCTCTCTCCCCCTCCACCCCTACCGAAGGAAGAAGCCCCCATGCCGCACGCCCAGTTCGACCCCTCCGCCCGGCAGGCCCTCGCGATCACGGCGGTCGACGCCAAGATCCGCAAGGACCTTTCCTGGCAGGAGATCGCCGACGTCACCGGCCTCTCGGTCGCCTTCGTCACCGCCGCCCTGCTCGGCCAGCACCCGCTGCCGGCCGACGCGGCCACCGCCGTCGCGGGGCTGCTCGACCTCGACGCCGACGCCGTGCGCCTGCTCCAGACCGTGCCCACCCGCGGCTCGATCCCGGGCGGCATCCCGACCGACCCGACCATCTACCGGTTCCACGAGATGCTCCAGGTGTACGGCACCACCCTCAAGGCCCTGGTGCACGAGCAGTTCGGTGACGGCATCATCAGCGCGATCAACTTCCGGCTCGACGTCAAGAAGGTCGCCGACCCGGAGGGCGGCGAGCGCGCCGTCATCACCCTCGACGGCAAGTACCTTCCCACGAAGCCCTTCTGAGCGGTCGGTGCGGGTGGGCGCTCGGGCCGTACCCGCCCGACGGCGGCCACGGCCCGAGCACGTCGGCCGGTCGGGCGGTCAGCAGGTCAGCCGGTCGCCCGGGGTGACGCCCAGGATCTGCGTGAAGGCGCGGTACTTGTCCACGCGGCTCTGGACCTGCGCCGGGTTGCCCCCGTTGCACTCCAGCGAGCCGTTGATGGAGCGGATTGTCTCGCCGAAGCCCGCGCCGTTGACCATGGCCGTGTGGGCGGTCATCGTGCCCGGGCCGTTCTGGGTGTTCCAGTACCAGAGGGCCGTCTTCATGGCCACCGCCGGGTCCTGCTCGACCAGGTACGGGTTCGCGAGCAGGTTGATGCCCAGGGCGTCGCCGGCCGCCTTGTAGTTGAAGTTCCAGCTGAGCTGGATGGGGCCGCGGCCGTAGTAGGCGGCCTGTCCGGCCGGACAGCCGTAGGGCTGGGACGCGTCGCAGTAGTGCGGGTAGTTGGCCGTGTTCTGCTCGACGATGTAGACAAGCCCGCCGGTCTCGTGGGAGACGTTGGCCAGGAAGGCGGCGGCCTCGCGGCGCTGCGTGGTGGCGTCGCCGGTGTGCGTGAAGCCCGGGTAGGCCGACAGCGCCGCGACCAGGCCGTTGTAGGTGTAGAAGGGGTTCCGGTTCGGGAACATCTGGTTGAACTGGGCCTGGGAGACCACGAATCCGGACGGGTCCGGGTCCGGGTCCTGACCGCCACCGCCGCCGCAGGCGCCCTGGTCGGACCAGACGCCCCACTGGCCGGTGGTTCCGGGCGTCTCGCCCTGCGTCCACCACTTGGCCTGCCAGTTGTGGCCGCCGTACGAGATGGTCATCCCGTTCGTGTACACGGAGGAGGAGGCCCACGGACCCGCGCACGCGGCGGCCGCGGCGGCGGGGGTGGCGGGCAGGGCGATGGCGAGGGCGGCGGTCACGGCCGCGGCGGAAGCCAGGGCGAGGGCGCGGCGGCGTAGCGCACGGATCACGGAAGTGCTCCTTGGGTGGGGGGAGTTGCCGTGGGGGGCAACTACCGCCACTCAAGCGAAGCTGGTCTGGACCTGTCAAGGTCTAGACCAGCTTCGGCATATGTGCGCCCCCCGGCACCCCCCGAGGATCCCCGCGGCGGCTACCCGTCCGACGACTGCCCGCCGGCCGTCACCGGCCAGCTGCCGCCGAGGGCGAGGGCGGTGCCCACCAACCCGATGTGACTGAACGCCTGCGGGAAGTTGCCGAGTTGGCGCCCGCCCACCGGGTCGTACTCCTCGGCCAGCAGCCCCACGTCGTTGCGCAGGTCCAGCAGCCGCTCGAAGAGTTCGCGCGCCTCCTTCTCCCGCCCCGTCATCAGCAGGGCGTCGGCCAGCCAGAACGAGCAGGCCAGGAAGGTCCCCTCGGCCCCCGGCAGCCCGTCCACGGTCGCCCCCTCCGTCGAGTAGCGGCGCACGAGCCCGCCGTGGCCCAGCTCGCGACGGACCGCGTCCACCGTGCCGATGACCCGCGGATCGTCCGGCGGCAGGAACCCGACCCGCGGGATCAGCAGGGTCGCCGCGTCGAGCTCGGTGGAGCCGTACGACTGGGTGAAGGTGCCCCGCACCGGATCGAAGCCCTTCTCGCAGACGTCGCGGTGGACCTCGTCGCGCATCGTGCGCCAGCGCTCGATGTTCCCCTCGACCTCGGGGTTCGCCTCCAGGGTGCGCACCGCCCGGTCGGCGGCCACCCACGCCATCACCTTGGAGTGCACGAAGTGCCGGCGCGGACCGCGCACCTCCCACAGGCCCTCGTCGGGCCGGTGCCAGTTGTCCGCCACGAAGCGCAGCAGCGCCACGTTGATCTGCCAGGCGTGCGGCTCGGCGGGCAGCCCCGCCGTGCGGGCCAGGTAGAGGGAGTCGATGACCTCCCCGTACACGTCGAGCTGGAGCTGGTCGACCGCCGCGTTGCCGACCCGCACCGGTGCGGACGACTCGTACCCGGCCAGCCACGGCAGGTCCGTCTCCGGGATCCGGCGCTCGCCCGCGATCCCGTACATGATCTGGAGGTCGGCCGGATCGCCCGCGACCGCCCGCAGCAGCCACTCGCGCCAGGCCCGCGCCTCGTCGAGGAAGCCGGTCTGGAGCAGCGAGCCGAGGGTGAGGGTCGAGTCGCGCAGCCAGCAGTAGCGGTAGTCCCAGTTGCGCACGCCGCCGATCTCCTCCGGGAGGGAGGTGGTGGGCGCGGCGACGATCCCGCCGGTGGGCGCGTAGGTCAGGGCCTTGAGCGTGATCAGCGAGCGCATGACGGCATCGCGGTAGGGGCCCTCGTACAGGCACTGCTCGGACCAGGCCCGCCAGTCCTCCAGGCTCTGCTCCAGCGCCTCGTACGGATCGATGAGGTCCGGGCGCGGCTCGTGCGAGGGGTGCCAGGTCAGCACGAAGGCCACCCGTTCGCCCGCCTCGACGGTGAACTCCGAGCGGGTGCTCAGGTCCTCGCCCCAGGTCTCCACGGGCGGGTCGCTGCGCAGCCACGTCGAGTCGGGTCCGGCCACGGCGACCCGGTGGCCGTCGCTGCGGCGCACCCAGGGCACGACGGCGCCGTAGTCGAAGCGCAACCGGATCGTGGCCGCCATGGGCACCGCGCCGGAGAGCCCCTCGACGATGCGCACGACATCGGGGGCGACATCGCGCTGCGGCATGAAGTCGGTGACCTTGACGGTGCCCTCGTCGGTCTCCCAGATCGATTCGAGCACGAGCGAGTCGCCCACGTAGCCCCGGCGGGTGCATCCGGCCCCGGCCGGTGCGACGGCCGGGGCGATCCGCCAGTGGCCGTTCTCCTCGTCCCCCAGGAGCGCCGCGAAGCAGGCGCCCGAGTCGAAGCGGGGCAGGCACAGCCAGTCGATGGATCCGTCCCTGCCGACCAGGGCCGTGGTCATCAGGTCGCCGATCAGCGCGTAGTCCTCGATGCGTTGGTTCACGCGATTCGTGTTCCCCCGTGATCAACGGGCTAAGCGGGCCGACCGGGGGTGAGATCGCGCTGCCCCCGGGACCGGCCCCGCGTCGTCAGCGGGTGCCCAGGGTGATCCAGCGGGCGGTGCTCGGGACGCCCCGGGCGTCCAGCAGGAAGAGCATGTAGTGGCCGGGAGGGGCGTCGGCGGCGCCGGGGGGCGTGCGCAGGCGGACCGTGTCGCCCCGGACCCCGCCGAGGCGCAGCTCCAGGTGGCGCTGGCTGGTGTTCACGGAGTGGGTGACGGTCGTGGGGGCGAGGAGCACCGCGCGCCGGACCTCGCCGGGCGTGCTGGTGCCCACCTGGAACTCCGTGTCGTAGCCGAGGTTCCCGGCCGGCACCCGGTCGAGCGCGGGACGTGTGCCCCGGTGCAGGTAGGCGGGCTCGTAGAGCTCGATGCTGCCGTCCATGCCGTCGCGGACGTCCGGGTCGTTGGCGATCTGCTGGAGTTCGTCGCCGGTGACCATGACCCGGCCGTCCGGCAGCACGAGGGCGTTGGAGTGGTAGCCGCGGGGGAGCCGCTGGGCCGGTCCGAGCCGCCACCGGCCGTCCGCCCCGCGCGTCTCGATCTGCCGGTACTTGAGGTCCGCCTCCGGGTTGAAGGGGCCGTGGCCGTAGTTCCGGGTGTCCAGGGCTCCGTTGACCGTGAGGAGGGTGGCGTCGGGCAGGATCAGGGTGTCGTCCTGGGTCCGGCCGAAGGCCCGCGGCTCCTCCGTGGTCCACGCGCCGCCGGAGAGCCGGTAGGTGTTCGGGTCGTGCGGGTCGCCGCCGAGCACGAGGACCGAGTCGGGGCCGCGGAAGCCGGCGGGCAGCGGTACGGCCGAGCCGTAGCCGCGGAAGTCGGCGGGCCGCCGGGCCAGGTCGGCGCGCGTCTCCTTGACCGGGTCGAAGAGCCACTGCTGGTCCGCGTCGCGCCCGAGCCCGTAGATCATGCCGTCCCGCAGCGAGAAGAGGTGCGGGTAGTCGTTGCGGAAGGGCGCGTCCGCGCGGAACCGCTCCACCGGGAGACCCGTGGGAATGTCGTACGTGCGCCACGGCACGGGACGCGAGCGCGCCGGGAAGCGCTCCACGACGGGGGTGGGCGTGCCCGTACCGCGCTCCGACTGGCCGGACATGACGAGCTGGCGGCCGTCCGCGCCCGTCACCACCGAGGGGTACCAGCGCCCCACGGACATGTCGCGGTTGCGGAACCAGGTCTCGGTCCACGGGTCGAAGACGAAGGACAGCTTGGCGCCGGTGCCGCCCTTGCCGCCCACGTTGCCGCCGAACACGGCGACCATGCCGTTGGGCAGGAAGGCGTGCCCGGCGCAGAAGAACGGGGCGGGCCGGGGCGCGTAGGTGCCGTCGGGCATCAGGACGGTCGGCGGCTCGACCTTCTTGAAGGAGCGGGCTCCGGTGCCCTTGGCCGGGTCCCAGAGGTAGGCGCGCCCGGCGTTCGTCCGGCCGATCCGGTCGGTGGGACCGGTCTCCTTGGTGGGGTCAGTGCCGACGCGCTCGAAGGAGAAGAGGAGGACCTTGCCCGTCGGCAACTGCGCGACGTGGACCCCGAAGTCGGGGGAGGGGAAGTACTCGGTGAAGCGGCCGGACGCGGCCGGGTCGAACGAGGCGTTGGCGGCCCGCTGGGAGGTGCGCAGCGCCTCCAGGCTCGCGGTGCGTTTGGCCTGCGGGTACTCGGCGGCGCCGGTGTTGCCGACGGCGAGGCGCCGGCGGGCGTGTTCCCGGGCGTGGTCCTCGCCGAGCAGGGCGACCTCGCCGGGGTCCGCCGCCGTGTCGTCGTGCCGAGGGGCGACGGCCGGCGGGGTCGCGCCGCCCCGGGGAGCGGCCGTGGCGGGGGCGGGGGCGGTGGCGGCCAGGGCGGCGAGGGCGGACAGGGCGACGAGGCCCGCGCGGGCCGACCTGCTGGCGGCGGACCGGGCGGGGGAGGCGGGCGAGGCGGAGGAGGCGGGCGAGGCGGAGGAGGCGGTGGTGGAGCGGGCGGCGGACCGGTGTGCGCGGGGCATGGGGCTCCTGGACGCGAGAGGGGAGGGGACGCCACCGGGTGATCTCCCGCACCCTCGGGCCGAATCGCCGCCCATAGTAGGAGAAAAGGGATGCCCCGCCGGGCGTGCCGCGCGCGCGGCACGGGAGTTGGGCCGTCCAGCCCTTGGGACGGCGGTCTCGATCGCGCCGAGTCCCGGGCCGATCGCGCCAATACCGCCCGGTAGTCGCTCCGGTGCGGCGGACCACGGCTTAGCGTCCCGCCATGCAATCGAACAGACGGACGTCCGCCCTGCTCATACCCGCTCCGGCCGTACCCGCCCCCGCTCCCGCCCCACCGGGCCGCCGCGCCCTGCTGCGCACCGCCGTGGCCGCGACGGCCGCCGCCGGATCCGTCCTCGCCCTGGGCTCCGCCTTCCCCGCCTCCGCCGCCCCCGAGGCCGGGGACCGCTCCGAAGTCGGGTCCCGCCCCACCACCCCGCAGGAGGCGCTGCGCCGCCTGGCGGCCGGCAACCGGCGCTGGGCCGCGCAGCGCCAGGAGCACCCGCACGAGACGCCCTCGGCGCGGCTCCAGCTCGTGGCGGGCCAGCACCCGTTCGCCGTGGTCCTCGGCTGCGTGGACTCCCGGGTCCCGCCGGAACTGGTCTTCGACCAGGGCCTCGGCGACCTGCTGACCGTGCGCTCGGCGGGCGAGGTGCTGGACGAGGCGGTGCTCGGGAGCATCGCCTACGGGGTGCTCGAACTGGACGTCCCCCTCGTGCTGGTGCTGGGACACCAGTCGTGCGGGGCCGTCGGCGCCGCCGTCCACGCCGACGAGAGCGGCGAGCCGCTGCCCGCGCACGTCCAGTACCTGGCCGACCAGATCCGACCCGCCATCGACCGCACCCGGCAGGGCGCCGCCCGCGTCGACGCGACCATCGACGCCCAGGCCCGGCGCACCCGGCAGCGGTTGGCGGAAGAACCCGACCTGGCCCGGCGCGTGGCCACCGGGCGGCTGGCCGTGGTCGCGGCCCGCTACGAGCTGCGCGACCAGCGGGTGCGCACCCTCTCCTGAGCCGCCCTGTCCCGAGCCGCCCTGTCCTGAGCCGCCCTGCCCCGCGCCGTCCTGTCCCGCGGCGCACCGTCCCGTGCCGCGCCGCCCGGCGCCGTGGCGGATCGACCCCCGGCGTCGGGTGTGTCGCCCGGATGGGTGTGGACGGGGCCGCCCGGCACGACAAGGCGGTGGGGTGCTCGTAGCGTCGTGAGCGTCAGGGGCCACTCGGCCCGACACGGTGAACTCTCCTGATGAGAGGCCATGTCGATGCAGTCAGACGCGCCGATATCGAGCCTGCTGCGGGTCCACCGCGGCACCGCCGAACCCGAGGAGCTGGCCGCGATCGCGGTCGTGGTGGCCTGCCTCGTGGGCCGCGCCTCGCACGCCGTCCGCGAAGCCGCGGGCCCCGCCCGGCCCGCCCGGGCACCCCGCCACCGCCATCAGGCGCCGCGTGCCCACGGATGCTGGGCGGGGTGCTGGGCCTGCGGCTGACCCGCGGGCCCGGCGACCGGCCCCGCGGGCCGGTCCCGGACCCGTCCCGCCTCAGCCGGTGCGGAGCACCTTCGCCAGCACGTCGAGCAGGACCGCCTCGGGAGCGCCGGACTCCGGTGCCCCCGCGCCGCCGTCCGTGCGCCAGGCCACGAACCCGTCGGGGCGCACCAGTACGGCGCCCCCGGCGGGCAGCTCGTGCACCTCGGTCCAGTCGACGTCGTCCGCCTGCACCAGGTCGGCCCCCGACCCGGCGGACCCGACCGTGTAGGAGTCCAGGCGCGCGCCGCCGCGCCGGGCCACCGCCGCGGCGGCCTCCGCCCACGGGGTGCCCGGCGAGGTCAGCAGGACGAAGGACCGCTCGTACAGGTCCAGCGTGGACAGGCGCTGCCCGGCCCGGGTCACCCACAGGTGCGGGGCCCGCGTGCCGACGTCGCCCTTCAGGCGCAACCCGTCCGGGATGACCGCGCGGTCCGGGTCGCCGCCCACGACCGCGCCGACCGGGTAGCAGTACCCCATGGCCGTGGGCAGGACCCCGCTCTTGGGGCCGCCGCCGCCCATCGTCGGCGGCGGCGCGTAGCCCGGGTGGCTGTGCTCGGCCGAACGCGCCGACGCCCGCTCGCTGGTGGCCCTGGCCACCGGAAGCCGTTCGGCCTCGTAGCTGTCCAGCAGCTCGATGCCGGCCGAACCGTCGAGCACCGCCGCGATCTTCCACGCCAGGTTGTGGGCGTCCTGGATGCCGGTGTTGGAGCCGAAGGCGCCCGTCGGGCACATCTCGTGGGCGGCGTCCCCGGCCAGGAACACCCGTCCGGAGGAGTACCGCACCGCCACCCGTTCGGCCGCGTGCCAGGGTGCCTTGCCGCCGATCGCGACGTCCAGGTCCGGGACGCCGATCGCCTCGCGGATCTGGCGCACGCACCGCTCGTCGGTGAAGTCCTCCAGGGTCTCGCCCTGGTCCGGGTGCCACGGGGCGTGGAAGACCCACTGCGTGTCGTTGTCCACCGGCAGCAGCGCGCCGTCCGCGCCCGGGCGGATCAGGTAGCAGACGATGAAGCGCAGGTCGCCCAGCACCTCGGTCAGCCGCTGCGACCGGAAGGTGATGCTGACGTTGTGGAACAGCTCGCCGCCACCCGTCTGGGGGATGCGCAGGGCCTCCCGGACGGGGCTGCGCGGGCCGTCCGCCGCGATCAGGAAGTCGGCGCGCACCCGGATGTGCTCGCCGGTCTCCCGGTTCTTCACCAGGGCGTCCACACCGTTCTCGTCCTGGTCGAAGCTCATCAGCTCGGTGGAGAACCGCACGTCGGCGCCCTGCGCCCGGCTCTGCGCGGCGAGTTCGGGCTCGATGTTGTTCTGGCTGCACAGGCACCAGCCGGTGGGGCTGAAGCGGGCCAGCGTCCCGCCCGGGTCGACCTCCTTGACCAGCCAGTTGTGCTGGTCGCCGGTGAGCGATTCCGTCTGCAGGATGCCGTTGTTGGCCGCCAGGGCGGACGCGGCCCGCCGGATGGCGGGTTCCGCGCCGGCCGTGCGGAACAGCTCCATGGTCCGGGCGTTGATCCCGCGTCCGCGCGGGTGCTCGGACGTACCGGCGTGCTTCTCGACGAGCAGGTGCCTGATCCCGTGGCGGCTCAGGAACAGCGAGGTGGACAGGCCCACGAGGGAGCCGCCCACGACGAGGACCGGTACGCGGACATCGGGGTTCTCTTCCATCGGCAAGGGGCTCCTGATTTCTGTGCGGATCCTGCGGATCGTGCGGGGGAGTGAACTCCTTTATGCCCCCGATCGGTCACGGAGCCCGGGCGATTCGCCGCTTGTCACCCGCTTGATTGTGAGATGTAGCGATTCGTCCCGGTCCGGATGACCATGAGGGACAGCGGACCCCCCGCATCGCAAACGCGTCGGCGTGCACGCCCTCACGAAGGAGTGAGCAGATGACCCACACCCTGGCCGAACGGGTGTCACAGTCCGCCTTCGACGGCTCGATGCTTCGGGTCGTCCTGCTGATGGACCTCCACGAAGGCACCCAGCAGCGGTTCTTCGAGGCGTACGAGCAACTGCGCCACGACATCGCGTCCGTCCCGGGTCACCTCGGCGACCAGCTGTGCCAGTCCTTCGAGAACCCCTCCCAATGGCTCATCACCAGCGAGTGGGAGAGCGCGCCGCAGTACCTCGCCTGGGTCAACAGCGAGGAGCACGCCGAACAGGTCCGCCCGCTGGGCGCCTGCGCCCGCGCCATGCGACCGCTGAAGTTCACGGTCCTGCGCGAGACCGGCAAGCGCTACGACGCCCCCGCGGCGCCCGAGGTCCGGGCCCAGCTGCAGCCCGCGCCCCGGCTCGGCGCCGGCATCGTCCGCCACGGTCTCACCTTCACGGTCAAGCCGGGCAGCGAGGCGGCCGTGGCGGAGATCCTCTCCTCCTACGCCTCCCCGGCGGCCCGCGTCGACGACCACACGCGGCTGTGCCGCACCTCCCTCTTCATGCACGGCAACCGGGTGGTGCGTACGGTCGAGGTCCAGGGCGACCTCATGGCGGCGCTGCGCCACGTGTCCGAGCAGCCCGAGGTCCGTGCCGTGGAGGAGGCGCTGAACCCCTACCTGGAACAGGACCGGGACCTGGCCGACCCCGAATCGGCCCGGATGTTCTTCATGCGCGCCGGGCTCCCCGCGGTCCACCACATCGCCGCCCGCGACGGGGAGGCGGGCCCGGCCGAGGTCCACCGGCACGCCGTCCTCTACCCCGCCAAGCCGGGCTACGGGCCCGCCCTGGCCCGGTTCCTCTCCCAACAGGACGAGGCCGCGGCCCGGCGCCCCGGCGGAGCGGTCCGCAGCAGCAGCATCTTCCAGCGCGACGACGTCGTGGTACGCCTCCTGGACGTGAGCGGACCGCCCGAAGCCCGCCCCGCGGCGGCCGTCGGCATCGAAGGGCCGCGCAAGGCGGCGGTCCTCGCCCGGATGCTCGCGGGCCCGGCCGGACACTTCCCGGCCACGCCCCACCCCATGAAGCTGATCACGGACCGGCACGCTCCCGCGCGGTCCTGATCCGGCCGCGGCGCCGCCCGCGCCGGGCCGACCCCGCACCACCCCGGCTCCACCTCTCCCCGCCCCACGGCTCCACCCCACCCACCCCCAGCGACGACAGCCTCGTGCAGGCTCCGTCTCCGCCCGGAGGAAGTCCGCCATGACCAGAGAACGCCCACGCATCGTCGACCTCAGCCAGACGCAGCCCAACACCCGGCGCGGCGGCGATCTGCGAGCCGTGCTCACACCGACCTCGGTGGGCTGCACCAGCGGTTTCATGGGCCTGGCCGTGATGGCCCCCGGTGAATCCATCGCCGAGCACTACCACCCGTACTCCGAGGAGTTCGTGTACGTGGTCGCCGGGCACCTGGAGGTCGACCTCGACGGCGAGGCCCACCCGCTGCGCACCGACCAGGGGCTGCTCGTGCCCCTGAACGTGCGCCACCGCTTCCGCAACGTCGGCGACACCGAGGCCCGGATGGTCTTCCACCTCGGCCCGCTCGCCCCCCGGCCGGAACTGGGACACGTCGACACCGAGGAATCCCCGCACGCGTCCGCCCACGCCTCGGCCCATACGACGGCCGTCGAATGGGATCGTCCGCCGGACCGCACGGGAGTGGTGTCGTGACCCGCCGCCGGGTGGCCGTCACCGGAGTCGGCGTCGTCGCGCCCGGCGGCATCGGCACGGCCGCCTTCTGGGACCTGCTGTCCCACGGCCGCACGGCGACCCGGGGCATCACCCTCTTCGACCCGGCCGGATTCCGCTCGCGGATCGCCGCCGAGGTGGACTTCGACCCCGCCGCGCACGGCCTGGACGCGGACAGCGCGGCCCGGGCGGACCGGTACATCCAGTTCGCCCTGGTCGCCGCCCGGGAGGCGGTGGCCGACGCGGGCCTCGACCTGAGCGACGACGGCAGCTGGCGCACCGGGGTCTCCCTGGGCACCGCCGTCGGCGGCACCACCCGCCTGGAGCACGACTACGTCGCGGTCAGCCAGCAGGGCGAGTGGTGGGACGTGGACCAGCGCCTCGCCTCGCCCTTCCTGCACCGCGCGTTCACCCCCGCCACCCTGGCCTCGGCCGTGGCGGAGCAGACGGGCGCGCGGGGCCCGGTCCAGACCGTGTCCACCGGCTGCACGTCCGGACTCGACGCGATCGGGTACGCCGTCCACTCCATCCAGGAGGGCCGGATGGACGTGTGCATCGCCGGCGCCTCCGACTCACCCGTGTCCCCCATCACGGTCGCCTGCTTCGACGCCATCAAGGCGACCTCGCCCAACAACGACGACCCGGCCCACGCCTCCCGGCCCTTCGACGCGCACCGCGACGGCTTCGTGCTCGGCGAGGGCGGCGCCGTCCTGGTGCTGGAGGAGCTGGAACACGCCCGGGCCCGCGGCGCCACCGTCTACTGCGAGATCGGCGGGTACGCCACCTTCGGCAACGCCCACCACATGACGGGGCTCACCACGGAGGGCCTGGAAATGGCCCGTGCCATCGAAACCGCCCTGGCCCAGGCGCAGATCGCCGCGAGCGGGATCGACTACGTCAACGCGCACGGATCCGGCACCAAGCAGAACGACCGGCACGAGACGGCGGCGGTCAAAAGGGTCCTCGGCCACCACGCCTACAAGACCCCGATGAGCTCCATCAAATCCATGGTCGGGCACTCGCTCGGCGCCATCGGCGCCATCGAACTCGCCGCCTGCGTCCTGGCGCTCCGCCACCAGGTGGTGCCCCCGACCGCCAACTACGAGACCCCCGACCCCGAATGCGACCTGGACTACGTCCCGCGCACCGCCCGTGAACACCCGCTGCGCAGCGTGCTCTCCGTCGGCAGCGGATTCGGCGGGTTCCAGTCGGCCGTGGTCATGTCCCAGCCGAAGGAGGTGCGCGTGTGAACGCCCGTGGCAATGAGCGGGGCAACGCCCCTGCCGGCGCCGCCCGTCGGCCGTCCGGCCCCCCGGCGGTCGTCGTCACCGGCATCGGGGTCGTCGCCCCCAACGGGATCGGCGCCGACGCCTTCTGGAAGGCCACCCAGGCGGGCGACCCGGTCATCGGCCGGATCACCCGACAGGGCTGCGAGCACCTCTCGCTGCGCGTCGCGGGCGAGGTCCGCGGCTTCGACCCGGCCACGCTCGTCGAGGAGCGGTTCCTCGTCCAGACCGACCGGTTCAGCCACCACGCCCTCGCCGCGGCCGACCTGGCCCTGGAACACGCCCGGCTCGGCCGCGCGGACTACGAGGACGACCCGTACGCGGTGGGCGTGGTCACCGCCGCGGGATCCGGCGGCGGCGAGTTCGGACAGCGCGAGCTGCAACGCCTGTGGGGACGCGGACCCCGCTACGTCGGCCCGTACCAGTCCATCGCCTGGTTCTACGCGGCGAGCACCGGCCAGGTCTCCATCCGGCGCGGGTTCAAGGGCCCCTGCGGGGTACTGGCCAGCGACGAGGCCGGCGGGCTCGACGCCTTCGCGCACGCGGCCAGAGCCATCCGGCAGGGCAGCCGCGCCATGCTGGTCGGGGCGACGGAAGCACCGCTCGCGCCGTACTCGGTGGTGTGCCAGCTCGGATACCCGGGGCTGAGCGTCAGCGACGACCCCGAACGGGCCTACCGCCCCTTCACCGAGAAGGCCTGCGGCTTCGTCCCGGCCGAGGGCGGCGCCATGTTCGTCGTCGAGGACGCGGACGCCGCCGCGGAGCGCGGTGCGCCCGTACGCGCCACCCTCGCCGGACACGGGGCGACCTTCACCGGACCCGGCCGCTGGGCGGAGTCCGCCGAGGGGCTCGCCCACGCGATCCGGGTCGCGCTGCGGGAGGCCGACTGCGCCCCGGAGGAGATCGACGTCGTCTTCGCGGACGCCCTCGGCACGCCGGAGGCCGACGCGGCCGAGGCCCGGGCCCTGCACGGGGCCCTCGGCGCGCACGGCCGGACCGTACCGGTCACCGCGCCCAAGAGCGGTACCGGGCGCGCCTATTGCGCGGCCGGCACCTTGGACGTGGCCGCCGCCGTCCTGGCGCTGGAACACGGCATCCTCCCGCCCACGCCGAACGTCTTCGACGTGTGCCACGACCTGGACGTGGTCACCGGTGGCGCCCGCTCCGCGGAGCTGCGCACCGCCCTCGTGCTGAGCCGGGGCCTGATGGGCTCCAACTCGGCGCTCGTCGTGCGCGGGCAGCGCCCGTAACGGGCCGTCGCCCGCATCGGCAGCACCCACCGGCAGGTGGCCGTGGCCGCAGTGGTGGCCACGGCCACGGCCACGGCCAACGCCGTAGTCGCAGTCGCAGTCGCAGTCGCAGAGAGAAAGGCATCCACCATGTCCGACCGACTCACCATGGAAGAACTCGCGGGCCTGATGAAGACCGCCGGAATCACCGTCGACCCCGCCGAGCTGGCGAGCCGGCCGGACGCCGTGTTCGACGACTACGGCCTCGACTCGCTGGGACTCCTCGGAGTCGTGGGCGAGTTGGAGAACCGGCGGGGCCGCGCGCTCCCCACCGACGCGGACCGCTGCAAGAGCCCCGCGGAATTCCTCGACCTGGTCAACAACAGCCTGATGACGGGAGCCTGAGATGGCCGGCCACACCGACAACGAGATCACCGTCAAGGCCCCCGTCGACCTCGTGTGGGAGATGACCAACGACCTCCCCAACTGGCCGCAGCTCTTCAGCGAGTACGCGTCCATCGAGATCCTCGACCAGGCCGGAGACACCACCAAGTTCCGGCTGGCGATGCACCCCGACGAGAACGGCGTCGTGTGGAGCTGGGTCTCCGAGCGCACCGTGGACCGCGCGGGCCTCAGCGTCCGGGCCCGCCGCGTGGAGACCGGCCCGTTCGCGCACATGGACATCCACTGGGAGTACGCCCCGGTCCCCGGCGGCACCCGGATGAGGTGGGTGCAGGACTTCGCGATGAAGCCCGAGGCCCCCATCGACGACGCGGGCATGACCGACCGGATCAACCACAACTCCCGCATCCAGATGGAGCTGATCCGCGACAAGATCGAGCAGCACGGCCGGGAGAAGGCCGAGCGCCCCGTCCCCGTCGCCGGCGGCCGCTGAAACCCGTCACCACGAGCAGGAAGGCACTCTCCCTCCCATGCACCAAGCGCTCATCGTGGCCCGTATGGCACCCGGCTCCGCACCCGACATCGCCGACCTGTTCGCGGCCTCGGACGCGGGCGAGCTGCCCCACCTGGTCGGCGTCAAGCGCCGCAGCCTGTTCCAGTTCGGCGAGGTGTACCTGCACCTGATCGAATCCGACACCCCGCCGGGACCGGCCATCGCCGAGGTCACGGGCCATCCGGAGTTCCGCAGCCTCAGCGACAGCCTGACGCGGTACATCAGCCCGCACGACCCGGAGACCTGGCGCGGCCCGAAGGACGCGATGGCCCAGCGCTTCTACCGCTGGGAACGTCCCGCCTGAGGGAGCAGCCCCCCACCGCACGGCCCCACGGGCCGGGACGGACGCCGCGGCGCACACCGCGCGGCGCTCCGCCCCGGCCCGTCCGGCTGCACCGCCCGTACGCGCGCCCGGGTCACCGGGACGGCCGCAGCGCCCCGGTCGGCGCCGCGGGCGCCGGGCCGAGGGTCGTCGTCCCCGGCGCCGCGCGGTGCCCCAGGCCCGTGCGGTACGCGTCCAGCGCCGCCTCGGTGCGTCCCGCCTGCCGCAGCAGATCGCCCAGCAGTCGGCACAGGTCGGCGAGGTCCCCCGACGCCCCGCTGCGCTCCAGGAGGGCCAGCGCCCGTACGTAGTGCTCCTCGGCCGCGTCGGTGTCCCCGCGCTCCTGCGCGATCAGCCCCAGCAGCCGGTGGGCCCCGCCCGCGTGCACCGCGCCGTGCCGGTCGCCCAGTTCCAGCAGCTCCGCCAGCAGCGCGGCCGCCTCCTCGTACCGGCCGAGTCGGCGCAGTACGTCGGCCAGCTCCACCTCGACCTGCGCGGTGTAGAGCGCGGCCCGGCGCGCCGCCAGCATGTCCCGCGCTGTGCGCAACTCGCTCTCGGCGGCCTGTAGTTCGCCGTTCTGCGCCTGTACGTACCCCCGCATCCAGTGGCAGTGCGCCAGGTCGGCGCCCAGGCGCAGCTGCCGGTAGATCGCCTGCGCCTTGGCCAGCGAGGCGTCGGCGTCGGCGGGCCGCCCCTCGGCGAGGAAGGTCCGGGCCACCTGCCGGTGCATGCCCGCGACCAGCGCCGGATCCCCGACCCGGGGCGCGAGCGCCAGCGCCAGTTCGGCCGCGTGGGCGGCCCGCGCGTGCGCGCCCATGTCGATGTAGGGGCCGATGACGGCCGCGTAGAGCAGCACCAGCGCCTCGGGATCGGGCAGCCCGCCCGTGTTGAGCTCGTCGATGGTGGATTCGAGCAGGTAGCAGGCGTAGCGCAACTCGCCGGCCAGCAGCAGTGCGACCGCGCGGCCGCGGATCGGCCGGGCCCTGCGGTGCAGCGGTTCGCCTTCCAGCAGGCGCTCCGCCGCCTCGAACCGGGCCACGGCGTCGGTGAGTTCGCCCGACTCCAGGGCGCAGTCGCCGAGACCGAGCAGTGCCTCGGCCCGCTCCGCGGTCAGCCCGAGCCGCTCCGCCTCGGCCAGGAGCGGCCGGTAGCGGTCGGCGGCCTCGTCGGCGGCGCCGGTGGCGAGCGCCCGCTGCGCGTCGGTCAGGCCGAGCCGCAGCTCGGTGGCCACGGCGGCGGCCCGGCCGGTGCTCAGCTCCTCGTAACTGACGTCCAGGCGCCCGGCGAGGAAGCGCAGGGCGGTCTCGGAGGGGCGGACCTTGCCGGACTCCAGCGTCGAGACGTAGGCGGCGCTGTAGGCGGGCTCGGCCAACTGCCGCTGGGTCAGACCGCGTTCTGCCCGCAGTCGCTGAACCCTGCGCCCGATCTCGCTCGGTTCGTCCATCGATGCTCCCTGATCACGCCAATGCGCCGCCGAACGAACAGTATTGGGCCACGCGGACCATTGCGCACGCCTCCCGCGCCCCCTAATTTAAGCAACCGATTCACTCTGCTTAATCAGCCACTTAACTTCCGTACTTCCGTTGCTCAACTTCCTTGTCGTAGGGGGCATGTCGTGGGACGAGCGCATTTCGTGAGATCGGGGCACTTCGCGGGGCGGGGGCGGTCGCCCCGGCGGATCGCGCGCGCGGTCGCCGTGGCGTGCTGCGCCACCGCCGTGCTGCTGGCCGCCGGACCGGGCGACGCGGGCGCCGACCCGGCGCCGCGCCCGAGCGCCGCACCGCCCGGCGGGGCCCGCGTACCGGTGGAGGTGCCGGGGCCGGAGCACGGCGGCGAAGCCGGGTCCGGATCGGTCGAGGTACCGGCCGGGGGCCGGGCCAAGCCCGGGCTGCGGCTGCCCGAGGCCGGTCGGGCGGCCGACGGGGTCGTCACCAAGATGATCGACAACGGCGCGGTGGCCGACCGCCTCGACGTCGTGGTCGTCGGTGACGGCTACACCGCCGCGGAAACGGACCGCTTCCACATCGACGCCAAGGAGAAGTGGGCCGAACTCTCCGCGGTCGAGCCCTACGCCAGCTACCGCAACCTCTTCAACGTCTGGACCGTCGACGCCGTCTCCCGGGAGTCCGGCGTCTCCGGCGACCCCGACCGGGCGACGGTCCGCGACACCGCGCTCGGTGCGTACTTCTGGTGCGAGGAGATCGAACGGCTGCTCTGCATCGACCAGCCCAAGGTGGACGCCTACGTGGCCAAGGCGCCCGCGGCCGACCTGGTGATCGTCCTCGCCAACAGCGCCAAGTACGGCGGCGCGGGCTACAACGAGCCCAGCGCGACCCTCGGTTACGCCGGTATATCGACCGCCTCGGCGGGCCACCCGAAGTCCGGCCAGGTCGCCGTCCACGAGACCGGCCACTCGCTGGGCAAACTGGCCGACGAGTACTTCTACCCCGGGGTCCCGGACTACGAGCACTACACCGGTCCCGAGCCCGCCGACTCCAACACCTCCACCCTCGCGTCCGGTCCCATGGGCGAACAGCGGGCGAAGTGGTACCGCTGGCTCGGCGAGCCCTCGCCCGACGGCGGCGCGGTCGGCGCGTACGAGGGCGGCGGGTACTACGTCACCGGCCTCTACCGGCCGACCGACGCCTCGATCATGCGGGTCCTGGGCAAGCCCTTCAACCTGCCCGGCGTCGAGGCGATGATCGCGGGGTTCCACCAGTACGCGCGTCTGGCCACCCCGCTCGCCCCGACCGGGCGCACCCTGCGGCTGCGGGACGCCGCGAAGGTCTCCGTCCCCCGGCTGACCGGCCCGGACGGGCGGCAGCCGGTGGTGCGCTGGTACCTGGACGGCCGCGAGCAGAAGCGGTTCGAAGGCCGCAAGGAGGTGCACGTCGGCGAACTGTGGCTCTTCGACCTGCGGGCGCACCGGCTGACGGTCACGGTCGAGGACCGCACGCCCTCGGTGCGGGACCCGGAGATCGCCCGCAAGCTGCGGTCGTCGGTCGAGTGGCAGGTCCGGCTGTAGCGCGCGCCCTCGGCGTGCTCCGGCCATTGCGGTCAACTCTGGCCGAAAGGGCGGGAACAGGGCGGAGGTAGGACCTGGGAAGGTCAGAATGACCGCGGATGTCCGTGGTCGGACCGGGTCCGCGGACCGCAGAGAACGGGAGCCGCAGGTGCCTACCCCACGCCTCGACCGACGCCACCGCCACCGCCACCGCATCAGCGGTACCGCGGCGGCCGCCGCCGTACTGCTGTCCCTGCTGGCCGGGGCGGTCCCGGCGGCGACCGCCGCCGACCGACCGGCCCCGGCCCCCGCCCCGAAGGCGTCCGGGCACCGGCCCGCCGCCCTCGACCGGCAGCGGCTCGACCAGGACCTCGACGCCGTGCACGCGGCGGGCCTGTACGGCGCCTACGCGGCCGTGCGGGACGGCGCCGACCGGTGGCGCGGCGCCACCGGCTTCGCCGACGTCGACACGCGGCGGCCCACCCGCCCGGACATGCGCCACCGGATCGGCAGCGTCACCAAGACGTTCACCGCGGTCGCCGTGCTCCAACAGGCGGGCCGCGGCAGGATCGAGCTGGACCGGCCCGTCGGCGACTACCTGCCGGACCTCGTCCCGGGGGAGCGCGGCCGCGCGATCACCGTCCGCATGCTGCTCAACCAGACCAGCGGCATCGCGGACTACCTGCCGATGGCCTTCCCCTCGCTCCTCGAGGGCTCCCCCCGGAGCCTGGACGACAACCGCCACCGCCATTTCCCGCCGACCGAGTTGATCGGGTACGCGGTGGGCGCACCGCAGGTCTTCGAACCCGGCGCGCGCTGGTCGTACTCCAACACCAACTACGTCCTGCTCGGCGAACTCCTGCGCGCCACCACCGGCGAGGACCCGGAGACCGTCATCGCCCGTGACGTGATCCACCGCGCCCACCTGCGCGACACCTACTTCCCCGGCGCCGAGACCACGGTGCGCGGCCCGCATGCCAAGCTCTACGAGTCGTTCTTCGGGGCCATCGACCCGCCCCGCGACTACAGCGACTACGACATGTCGTGGGGCGGCACGGCGGGCGCCCTGGTCGCCACCATGGACGACGTCAACACCTTCTACCGCGCCCTGCTCCAGGGCCGCCTGCTGCGCCCCGAACAGCTCCGGCAGCTGCTGACCACGGTCCCCGTCAAGGACGCGGGCGGCCGGGTGACCATGCGCTACGGCCTCGGCATCGTGCGGGTCGACACCCGGTGCGGGCCGTTCTGGGGCCACGACGGCGCCGTCTTCGGCGGCGGCACGCTGGCCCTCTCCTCGACGGACGGCGGCCGCCAACTCGCCCTCGGCGCCAACCTGTCGAAGTACGAGCGGCTGGACGCGAGCGGCAACCCGCTGCCGAACGCCATCGACGCGGCCAGGAGCGCCTTCATCGACGAGGCCCTGTGCGGCGGCGCTCCGGCACGACCCGGCGCCCGCGCCACCGGACCGGACGCCCCGCGCGGCCCGGACGAAGACAAGCCCCGGCGGGTGGGCCCCCCCGGCGGGGGGACGCCCGCCGGGCCGGGGGCGGGGGGGAGGCGGGTGCGCCCCCCGGCCCCCGGGGCCGACCCCGGGTCGGGCGGGACCCCCGGCGCCCCCAGCGCCGGGTGCGGGGGGAGCCGGGCGGAGTGGGGCAG